>RDXD01000101.1 GCA_004292575.1 Bacteroidota bacterium | reverse complement strand
CACTGGAGCCGGCAACGACGGTACTGCAAATGGTATTTTAGCAGTAACGGTATCGGGCGCCAATGTGGCCAATGCCAGCTTTGGCATACAGCAGCCGCCAACAGCAGGGTCGGGTACCCAAGCAGCAGCCAACCTTGGTTCAACCAATCAGGTAACAGTAAACCCTACGACCTTTACGAACACAACAAACAGTTCAGACCCATCACCAGGCGGGGTAACAGGCATACGCATTACGGCAATCCCAACGGGTGCTACCACCATAGTAATCAACGGTACCACTTATGGACCAGGCTTCACCGCCTTCCCTGGCGGTGGTGTGGTGGTACCAACAGATGCTTCGGGGCAACCAACACAAACCATTACGGTAGATCCTACAGCAGCAGGCGTCGGTACGGTAACTATATCATTTAGAGCCATAGATGCCGCAGGTACAGAAAGCAGCAATACCGGTACAGCGGTGATTACGCTATCAAGTGTAACCATCAACGGAACGGTATTCAACGATGCCAACGGATTACTGGGCAGTCCCGCCAATACAATTGATGGTACGCCAGTAAACGGCACAGATATAGATCCTACGACAGCAGGAGCGCAGATACTCTATGCAAGTTTGGTACAGGGAGCAACGATTATAGCTACGGTACCTGTAAACAGCAGTGGCGTATATACGTTTGCGGATGTACCTACGGGCAGTTACAATGTAGTATTGACCACCAATGTATCAGGAAGCTTAACGCCTAGTTTACCCTCAGCCGGAAGTGGTTGGGTAAGTACAGGCGAGTTCCTTGGCACTGGAGCCGGCAACGACGGTACTGCGAATGGTATTTTAGTAGTAACGGTATCGGGCGCCAATGTGGCCAATGCCAGCTTTGGCATACAGCAGCCGCCAACTGCTGTTAACGATAATGGTACGGGTGCATTGGGTAATCCTATAGTAGTAAACGTAACAGGCAACGATACCGACGCTACCCCAGGTGTGGTAGATGCTACACGTGTAAGCCTTGTAACGCCTGGTGGCGCTACCGGTGTACAAACGGATGGTCAGGGCGATGTAACAGGCTTTACCGTACCTGGTGAGGGTACTTGGAGCGTGAACATTACAAGCGGTGCGGTAACGTTTACCCCACAGGCAGGCTTTATCGGCAACCCAACGGTGGTATCATATACGGTTCGCGACAATGGCGGTGCCATTAGCAACACGGCAACCATTACAGTAACCTACCCAACCGTAACGGTTAGTGGTACGGTAGTAAATGATGCCAACAACAGCAATACGATTCAGGATGGATCAGACGGCGGCACTAATACAGGAGGTACATTGTTTGCCTACTTGGTAAATGGAGCTAACGTGGTAGTGGGTAAGGCTACAGTAGCTGCCAATGGCACCTACAGCCTAAATGCATCACCAAGCACAACTTACACCATAGAGCTAAGCACAGACGGTGCAGTGGCAATAGGTACGAATGTGGTTACAAGCCCAATCAGCAATACTCCACCTACAGGCTGGGTTACAACCGGCGAAGGCACTAACAATACGGACGATGGCACACCCGATGGTGTGTTGAGTATAACAACAGGTGCTATAGCGGTATCAGGTGTAAACTTTGGCATACAGCAGCCGCCAACAGCGGGCAGCGGTAGCAATACCGCCAGCAACACGGGCGGTACCAATCAGATAGCTGTACCTGCCAACACGTTTACCAATATTACTGCAAGCAGTGATGTAGCCCCTGGCACGGTAACAAGCATACGCATTACAGCAATCCCAACGGGTGCTACCACCATAGTAATCAACGGTACCACTTATGGACCAGGCTTCACGGCCTTCCCTGGCGGTGGTGTAGTGGTACCAACAGATGCCAATGGTAATCCTACGCAGATCATTACGGTAGATCCTACGCTGGATGTGGCTACTACGGTAACCATCAGTTTTGTAGCCATAGACAATGCCGGTTTTGAAAGTGCAAACACTGGAACGGCGGTATTAAACTTTGGCGCAGCAGGGTTTACAGTATCTGGTATTGTACGCAACGACCCCGATGGGTTATTTGATAACGAAGTAGATGGCCCCGGTACTAATACGGGCGGTCTTAATGCTGTATTGGTGAACAGTGGCGGTAATGTGGCACAGGTAGCAATGGTACAATCTGATGGTACATACAGCTTTAGTGTTGTGCCAGATGGTACATACACCATATTGCTCACCACAGCAAGTCCGGCAGTATCTAGCGTAGCGCCTGGAGCAGCCAGCCTGCGTGCGGGTTGGGTAACCAGCGGCGAGTTCTTGGGTACTGGTGTGGGTAGCGATGGCACGCCCAACAGCATATTGGCTGTAACGGTAGCGGGTGCAAATGTGACCAATGCACAATTTGGCCTACAGCAGGGCATTACGCTTCGTTTAAAGGTGTTGTTGCAGGGCGCATTATTGGGCAACAATGTTGCCAACCGCAGCATTATGCGGGATAATTTGCGTGTTAGTCC
>RDXD01000100.1 GCA_004292575.1 Bacteroidota bacterium | reverse complement strand
GTACACTAAAAGCACGCCATTGTGCAAATGGTTCGCGATATTCGCGGCCTCAATGTAAAATCGTTATGAATTTGCCCAATCAAAAAGCCGTGGCCGAAAAGTTGCTTCAGGCTGGTGCTGTAAAACTACAGCCCTTACAACCCTTTACTTGGGCCAGTGGATGGAAAAGCCCCATTTATTGCGACAACCGCCGGGTGTTGGGTTTTCCTTACATCCGCGATTTTATAAAAAGTGAAATGTGCAGCGTTATTTTTAACGAATTTGCCAACGCTGATGTTTTAGCAGGCGTTGCAACTGCCGGCATTGCTTGGGGTGCCATGGCAGCCGACCAGTTAAAGCTACCCTACATATACGTGCGACCCAAACCCAAGGCGCACGGTATGGGCAACCAAATAGAAGGCTATTTTGAGCGTGGGCAAAACGTTTTGGTAATCGAAGATTTGATAAGTACGGGCAAAAGCAGCCTAGAGGTGGTGGAAGTATTACGGCAGGCCGGCTTAAATGTTGTGGGCATGGTATCCATATTCACTTATGGTTTTCCACAAGCCCAAGATGCCATAGCCGCAGCCGACTTACCCTACGCAAGCCTTACCAACTACAGCAGTTTGGTGGAGCTAGCCGCCGAAAATAATGTGGTAACGCCAACAGAGCTAGACATGCTGAATCTTTGGCGGGTAAATCCCGCAGGCTGGGGCCAGTAGCCCAAGGGTTTTAGCGTGGTGTAAACACTTTTTGCAGCAATGAGGTAACCCGCGCCAGGGGATTCTTGCGTATTTCTTTTTCTTCCTGGCCTAGCTGATAAAAAATACCAGCGGTTGCCCTTTCGGTTACAAAGCCTGCCAAATCGGGGTTTACCCGCTGGCGCGCCACCTTGTTGTAAAGGGTTGCCAGGGCGGTCCAGTTTTTTGTGGCATTTACTTTACCCAGCGATGTTTCTACAATTGGCCTAAATGCTGCTGTTAGCGGTTGTAGTGTTCTTGAACGCAAGTAGCCCGTGGCAGCCGTATCGGCACCCAGCAAAATGCCAAAAGCGTCTTCTATTGTTATGCGCGAAACGGCATCTAAAAATAAAGGTGCGGCAGTTTTTGCGGCATCCTCGGCAGCACGGTTCATGCTCAAAATGGCATCGTCAACCATTTTGTTAAAACCCAGCGAGCGAAGTGTTGTTTCTAGCTTTTGTGCCTCGGGCGGAAGCAGCACTTTTATCATGGCGTTTCCGAAGAAACCATCTAACATGCCTAACTTTCCTGTTCCATTATTTACGCCAATACTAAGTGCTTGCTTTAAGCCTGCCACAACCTCGGGTGTACTTAAGGTGTCAACGGGCTTAGTAGGCGGAAGCTTAAGTAAATCTCGCAGTTTGGTGTTTTTGGTGCTGTCTATCTTTTTGGGTCTAAACACGCGCTTGGGGGTTTGACCTTCACAAACACAAGTTATGCCTACGGCCATAAAAAGAGAAACAATAATTTTTTTACCCATGGGTGATCTATAATTTTACTGCAATGAAAAAAAGCGTGTGGGAAAGTGAGAGTTTTTTTGCGCCGGCAGATGTGGCCATTGTGGGTGGCGGCCTGCTTGGACTTTGGACGGCAAGAGAACTAAAAATGACCAATCCAAAACTAAAAGTTACGTTAATTGATGCGGGGGCAACACCTGCTGGGGCCAGCACTCGCAACGCGGGCTTCGCTTGCTTCGGTAGCCCTTCGGAGTTGCTTAGCGATGCGCAACAGAATGAAGATGCCATGTGGCAAACGGTGGAGTGGCGATTTAAAGGCATTGAAAAAATGAAAGCGCTATTTCAACCGCAAACCATCGACTACACGCCCTGTGGGGGATTTGAATGTTACGACGGATTGGCCGCCAGCGCCCCATCAATAGAAGCAGTGGCATGGCTTAATGCTGGACTACGCCAAATTACACAGGAAGAAAATACGTTTACAATGGCAAAAAGTGCCTTGCAAATGCAACACTTATCTGGCTTTAACACCCTAATAAACAACACTTTAGAAGGGGCGTTGCACAGCGGGAAGTTGGTGCAAACGCTGCAGCAATTGGTAATGGCTTCCGGGGTGCACTACATCAGCAGCACTGCCGTTTCGCAGTACCAAATGGTAGGCGGCTGTTGGCAGCTTTGGCATAAAGAGCACCCTTTATTGATGGCCGATCGGGTAGTTTTTGCCATCAATGGTTTTAGCGGTACGCTTTTTCCGGAATTGGGCGTGGTGCCAGCCCGCGGCCAAATGCTGCTTACGCCACCCATTAAAGGCCTTGCCCTAAGTGGCACCTTTCACTTTGATGAGGGATTTTACTACTGGCGAAACTTGGGCGATCGTATTTTGCTGGGTGGTGCCCGCAACCGTTTTTTTGATAGCGAGGCCACCACTGAAATGGAAACAACCGCAGAAGTGCAGTTGGAATTGTTTCGTTTTTTGCAGGCGCACCTGCCGCAGAGCCACGGTATTGCGCTTAACCAATGCCAAAGCTGGGCAGGT
>RDXD01000099.1 GCA_004292575.1 Bacteroidota bacterium | reverse complement strand
AAACTGTAAAATTGTCAGCCAATTAAGCTCTTTTATTTACTGAAACCAACAGAGGGGTCAATATGACCAGAATGGGGGTCAGTATCACCGGAATATCCAAAAAGACCCTTTATGAAAATTTACCCAAACAGTTGAAGGCAGACTTTGGACCCGATCATGATGTGAAGACAGTCCGAGACATGGGCTGGTTGGGTAAAAAGAATGGGGAGCTTTTGGGACTTGTCGTTTTTAGCGGCTTTGACGTTTTCGTTACAATCGACAAAAATCTGCGCTATCAGCAAAATCTTGGCCGTATTGAATTGAAAATATTCGTTCTGTTGGCTATTAATAACTGTAGAGAAATTTTACAGGCACTTGTGGAAAAATAAAAGACAAAATTGACGGGGGCAATTTGCAAAAGATAAATGAAGTGTCTTAATTATGCCGCCAACCGCCAACACGAACTGAACAAAAAGGCCAAATGATGGGCCTGTTTTTTTGAAATAGTCGTCTTGTTAATACACTGGCTTTTACCAGCACAGATATTTGCGCGGGTTACCTGTTGCAAATGGCAATTAGGGACCATTATTCTCTTGCAAGTTTCTGAAACTTCTGCCCCCGCTTCGTTTAGCGTAGCTCTCAACGACAACTGTTTTTAGGCACGCGTTTGTGTCTTCACGAGGCTGCAGGTGGCTCGTATTACGGCCCTAAAAGACAGTGCAAACACTTCGATACCGTCTCACCGGGTCGTCCGGGCGGGCTTGGCCCTAGCCTCAACCCTTTGACAGGTTCAGGGCGGCGCCTCAACCTCGACCCTTCGACAGGCTCAGGGCAGCGCCTCAACCTTGACCCTTCGACAGGCTCAGGGCGGCACCTCAACCTTTACCTCAGCCTCATCCTTGACCTCATCCCCATCAAAACGTAAACTGCACCTGCACCCGATAGTCTGTGCGCTGATTGCCAGTGGTTTCATCGTTGCCGCTGCCAACGCTGGTAAGCCCGGGAAACTTGCTGTAGGCTATTCTAAACCAAGTGGTTAGTTTTCGGGTAATGTCGTAGTTAACGTTGAGGTAGCTGCGGTAGCCCTTGCCGCTAAATGGCGGAATGCTAAAGCTATAGAGTACGTCGTTTTCGTAGGCATAAAGGCGGCTATTAAAGCCATCGGTTTCAAAAAACTGAAGCCTAGCATTTAGGCTCAGTTTACTCATGATGGGTTTGTAAAAAAAATCGGTGAAGAGTAGGAAGCCGGTTTCGGTCTGCTCTCCGCCCCTATCATACCACACGGCTTCGGCCCTGGCACGCAGGGTAATGGCGGTGTTTATTTTGTAGCTTATATGGGTGCGCCAGTTGGTACGCGGCACATCTTCGGTTTGTTTATTGGTGGTGGTGGCATTGCTGTAGTTGATGGCTTTTTTTTCGTACCGCAGCCGCGTGTAAACCTCCACCTGCTTGTTGGGCTTCCAGGTAAGTTGCGTAAGGTAATCGCTGCCCTCGCTTGGCCTATCTACCCTAAAGCGTAGCCACCCAAACTTAAACAGGTCGGCATAGGCATCAATGCGCAGGTAGCCCCAAGGCCTTAGGCTTACGCCTGTGTAAAGGCCGTTTTCGTTTATGGGCAGGGTGCTTTCGGTAAAAGCCACGGCATTGAGGCTGCGGTAGTCTTTGGCTATGTTGCGGTAAAAAACGCTGAGGTCAACGCGTTGATCAACGCTGGCAATAAGGCCATTTACCATGGCCAGTGCGCCTTTGTGGTCGGCGGCCACCTCGCCAAAAAAGTGCGCATTGCGCAGCGTGTAAGCATAGTCTGTGCTGTAGGCGGTAAGGCTGCTGCCCCTAAACACAAACTGATTGTAGGGCTCATTGGCGCGGTTCAATGCCTTGTTAAACTGGTAGTGAATGGCATTGAGCCCAATATTGAAACGGTTGTTTTTGTAGCGCAAATTGCCGCCGTAGGCAGTTTGGGTTATGTTGAGCCTATCGGCCACTTCGGCGGGTGTGCGGTGCAGCCCACCCGTAATAAGGCTGGAAAATTCATCTTCCGGGCCGCCCAAAGTATCGGGCAGAAACTCTTGGTTGCCATCAATTTTTTTTCGGCTAAAAAATGCCGACAGCTGCAGTGCCTCCGAACCCACGGTAATGGCAGCGCCTCGGTGAAAATTGTACTCGCCGGCGGAGTTGTAGGGCCTAAAGATTTCGGTTTGGCGCTTTATGTTGGTTACATCTACGCTTTTTCGAAAGGCCAAACTTTGGTAGGTAAGCAGGCCCTGACCCATGTTTACGGTAAAATCGCCCAGCGCCACACGGCGTACAATACCCAAATTGCGGGCAAACAAGTGAAAGCTGTAAAAATCGAAGCCGTATTTCTGAGCACCTTTTCCAAATTGCTCGCCGGCATCTTTATCGCCCACCACGCCAAATTGAAGCAAATTTTTGTACGTGTAGCGGTACCTAAAAAAAATGCGCTGCGGGCTGCCCAAGTAGCGGGTTTTGCCGGTGCTATCGGGGGTGTAGGCC
>RDXD01000098.1 GCA_004292575.1 Bacteroidota bacterium | reverse complement strand
TTTTATAGCACGCAAAGGCGCGGCGGCGCAAAGGACGGTGTGGGAGGTTTTGCTTTGCGGCTTTGCGGCGTGGCGAGAGAATTTTTTGGCACGCTAAGGCGCGACGGCGCAAAGGACGGCGTGGGAGGTTTTTTCTTTGCGGCTTTGTGGCGTGGCGTGGGATTCTTTCTTGTAGCACGCAAAGGCGCGGCGGCGCCAAGGACGGCGTGGGGCGCTTACTAAAAGGACATAAAATAAATTGTGGATGACAAATATTAAAGGACCTGCCATTTTTTTGGCACAATTTTTAGGTGAGAACCCGCCTTTTAATACCCTGGCGGGCATTTGCCAATGGGCGAGTAAGTTAGGGTTTGTTGGCGTGCAGTTGCCTACTTGGGATAGCCGCTGCATAAACCTGCAATTGGCGGCTGAAAGCAAAACCTATGCCGATGAATTGAAGGGTACCATTGCGGCATGCGGACTTGAGATAACCGAACTGAGTACGCACCTGCAGGGACAGCTGCTTGCAGTACACCCTACGTACAACGCTTTATTTGACGGATTTGCACCGGCAGAGGTGCATAACAACCCCAATGCCCGCACCGCGTGGGCTGCACAGCAACTGCTGTGGGCTGCAAAAGCATCGGCCAATTTGGGACTACAAGCGCATGCCACTTTTAGCGGATCGCTGTTGTGGCCAATGGTTTACCCATGGCCGCAGCGGCCTGCAGGCCTAGTTGAGACTGGTTTTGGCGAGCTGGCCAACCGTTGGCTACCCATATTGAATGCTTTTGACGAGGTAGGCGTGGATTTGTGCTATGAGCTGCATCCTGGCGAAGACCTGCACGACGGCGTGAGCTACGATATGTTTTTGGAAAAAACAGGGTACCACCCGCGGGCCTGCCTTTTGTACGACCCATCGCACTTTGTGCTGCAAGGCATGGACTACTTGGCGTTTATTGATTTTTATTACGACCGCATCAAGATGTTTCACGTAAAGGATGCCGAGTTTAACCCAACCGGTAAACAGGGGGTTTATGGTGGCTACCAACCATGGATAGACCGGGCTGGCCGATTTAGAAGCCTTGGCGATGGACAGGTAAACTTTAAAAGCATATTTAGCAAACTGGCGGCGTACAACTACAGCGGCTGGGCAGTACTGGAATGGGAGTGCTGCATAAAACACCAGGAGGATGGTGCTGCAGAAGGTGCGGAATTTATAAAACGACATTTGATTAGAACCACTGAAAGGGCCTTTGACGACTTTGCCGGCACAGCCAATAACGAAACTTTTAACCGGAGTATATTGGGTATATAAAAACACAACGCATGAAAAACATTTTGCTGGCAGCAGCCGTAACGATGCTGGCCGCTACGGCCACGCCCAGCGCGGCTAAAAAGCCTAAGCCGATAGACATTTTGGTATTTAGTAAAACAAATGGATTCCGACACGCCAGTATAACCGACGGTATTAAAGCGCTTGGCTTTATGGCCACGGAAAACGGATGGAAAATAGCGTTTACAGAAGATTCGTTGCAGTTTAACACCAAAAACTTGGCTAAGTATGATGTTCTGGTGCTGCTTAGTCCTACGGGAAACGTATGGGGCAGCGCGGAAAAAGCGGCCCTAACGCAATACGTAAAAAAAGGCGGCGGTATAGTGGGCATTCATGCGGCAACCGACTGCCAAAGCGATTGGCCATGGTACAATCAAATGATAGGAGGCACTTTTGAATCGCATCCGAGCGGAACACCGCTGGCCCAGTTGGACGTAGTAGATACTATCCATCTTGCCACAAAACACCTTAAAACAAACTGGGTGAGAAAGGATGAGTGGTACAATTTTAAAAACTTGCAGCCAGATAATAAAGTACTGCTAACGATTGATGAAACCACTTACGAGGGTGGTAAAAATGGCAACTACCACCCCATGAGCTGGTATAAAATATTTGAGGGAGGCCGGATTTTCTACACGGCTCTGGGGCATACACCGCAATCGTACACCGAGCCCCTGTTTGTGGCGCACCTAAGAGGGGGCATTTTGTATGCCGCTGGAAGCAAATAATACTTGGACCTAATAAAAAGTAACTTACCCCAACACTAAGTAGGCGTAAAAAACAACCCGTTGTTTTTTTGGTATATCGTTACAATTATGCAAAGAGTGTGGTAAGTAACCGCTTGACACACCCGATTTGTTAGGATGACTTTGTTTGTGGCGTCTGGTGATGTGGTTGTAACCGGGTTCAAAGCAAGGTCATACGTTGCTGCATTGCTAGACTGCTAAAGCGCGCAGTAACTCATGTGCCACAAACATTCAGCCGCGGCCCAAGAATAAAGTGCTGCTTGGCCCAATTGGGACTTTCACCCCACAAAAAACAGGCCTTTCAGACATAAAAAAACTTCCAGCTTACACTGGAAGTTCCTTGGTTTTTGTAGCCCGTACGGGGGCAAGCCACAACAGCCCAAACCCTTATGGGCAAACAGTTGTAGCCCGTTTGGGCTGCTAAAAAAGCGGAAGCCGTGTGTAACAT
>RDXD01000458.1 GCA_004292575.1 Bacteroidota bacterium | reverse complement strand
CCAAACAGTGCTCAAACAGCTTTGCTTTTTCCTCCAGCTTGTGCTGCTGGCTGGCAAACCCTTCGGCGTGTGGGCTACCTATGTTGGTTAAAATACCCCAGGTGGGCTGTATAATGCGTTCTAAAATGGCCATTTCGCCGGGCAAAGAAATTCCTGCTTCAAAAATGCCCAGGTTGTGCGTGGCATCTATTTCCCACACGCTAAGGGGAACGCCTATTTGAGAATTGAAGCTTTTAGGGCTGCGCACCAGTTTGTAATGCGTATGTAAGAGTTGAAAAAGCCACTCTTTCACCACCGTTTTGCCATAGCTGCCGGTTATGCCAATTACTGGCAGTTTATATTGGGTTCTGTGGGCCGCGGCTAGTTGCTGCAAAGCTTCTAGCACATTTGGTACTGTTAAAAACATGGCCAGCGGTAGGCTACTGGCTTGGGGCAGCTGGTTTACCACAAACTGCCGCACCCCCAGCGCATAGGCATCGGCCAAAAACTGTTCACCATGTCTGTGCGTGCCAGGCAGGGCAAAAAACAGGGTGTTTTCAGGAAATGCTATTTTACGGCTATCGGTACTTAGATAGTCGATTGGCGCATGCACATTGCCCCCGCCAGTTAGCCGGGCACCCAGTAAAGCAGCAATTTGGGTAATGGTATAGCTGGCCACGGCAAAAACAGTTATTGAACGCTGCTGTCGCTAACATCGGGCGGCAGGCCCTTTTTGTTTATGAAAATGGAGTAAAAAATAGAGCCTGCAATGCACAATGCAATCACGCCAAGTGAAATAACCACCTGTATGGGTTTATCAACCCACTGGTTTATCCAATGCTCGCCCAGCATTTTAAGGCCAATAAATACCAGCACTATGGCAATGCCCTGCTGCAAGTGGTCGAAGCGGCTTACGGCACCCCGCAGCAGAAAAAACAGCGAACGCAAACCCAGCACGGCAAAAATGTTAGAGGTGTAAATGATGAGCGGATCTTTGGAAATGCCCATAACGGCAGGAATGCTATCGAGGACAAACACCAAATCAATACCAGCCAGCAGCACCACCACCACAAACAGCGTGGTGTAGCCAACTTTTCCATTTTCGCGAACCACGTACTTGCCATTGCCATCGTGTGGCACTAGGGGCAGAAAGCGCTTGAGGAATCGGTAAAGTTTGGTGTCTTGGGGGTCAAAAGCCTCATCTTGCGATGCCGTAAACATTTTATAACCCGTGTACACTAAAAACACGCCGAATAGATATAACAACCAATGGAACTTGGCCACAAGTGCCACCCCTACGGTAATAAAGCCCACCCGCATTACAATGGCCATAAGTATGCCCACCAACAACACCCGGCTGTAGTGTTTTTCTTTTACGCTGAATGCACTAAAAATGAGGATGAAAACAAAAATATTGTCGATACTCAGACTCCACTCCATAAGGTAGGCGCTCAAAAACTCTAAAGCCAGCTGGGTATTTTGTGCTGGATCGCCTGCTGTACCCGCATTCTCGCTGCTGAGCATTGGCCCTTCAAACAGCAAAAAAACAAAGAACGCCAAGGCCAAACCCACCCAAAAAAACGTTTGGTACAGCGCCGCCTTTATGCTGATGATTTTCCCTTTTTTGCTCAAAAGACCCAAATCGAGCGCCAGTGCAAACACCAGCACCAACCCAAAAACGAGATATACGACCTGATGGTTATCCATGTGTAAAACGAAGTTAGAGGCTGCAAAGGTGCCGCTTATGTTTGAAAACTTTGTAACGACTACCGCAACGGTGGCAATTAATGGCCACTATTGGGTGGGCGTTGGGTGGGCAAGGGTGGCCCGCGTGTACTTTTGCCTACGCCAAAAGCCCAGCACAGCAGCCAGCAGCAACAGCAGTAGCAGCGGCAAGCCAATGTTAAACCACTGCCAATATTGCTTTTGTGTTTCTAGCCGCTTAGGGTCTAGCACCCGCAGGGTAAAACTTTTACCCCGGGTAGCCATAATGCCTGTTTCATCGGTTAGGTACTCCAAGCTGTTGAGCAAAAAATCTTTGTTGGCAAATTGGTATTGGGTATAGGGATTTACGCCCATGGGCAACGGGCCTTTGCGGGTAACGCCATTTAGCACCCAGTCGGCATCGCCGGTTACCAGCACCTTGCCCGCCGCCGAACCTGTGGTTAAAAATGGCCTTCCTGCTGCCTGCATGCTATCAATTTGTGCGGGGCCCATGCGGTTGGCATACAGGCTCTTAAACCTGCCTTCTAACAGTACCGCCAGCGGCACATAGGCTTGCTGGTAAGCCGAGGCATTGTCGTTTTGCTTTAGCACATTTACCGACACCAACGCCGGCGCACCTTCTACCCTGCTGGTATTGCTGCTGGCCAACAAAATGTTTTTTTCAATGCCCTCGGCCTTTACGGTGTCTATGCTGTTTGGGAACTGCATAACCACGGCATCTAAATTTTTGGCAATGGGGTGGTTGGTGCTGCTGTACAACAGCGGGAAATACGGCCAGGGCAATAGCTCAATTTGTGGCTGCCCACCCACGCTGCCTACATTTTGAGGCAACATATCGGCCTGTCGGTCTTGCACCAAATCATTGTTAATGCGCACCCCATACTTAAACAGCAGGTCGTCCAAGTTAAGATTACGGCTAAAAGCGGTCAATTGGCTTCCGTTGGCCATTAGTGTGTCCATGCCTGCGTTAAGTTGATCAACAGCCAGCAGTAAGCGCCCGCCGCGCATCAGGTACTGATCCAGCTTTAGCTTTTGCAGGTCGGTAAACGGCAGGGTGGGCTTCACCATCAGCAAGGCCTTTATGCTATCGCTTATAAAGGGTTCGGTATTAAGGTTGAGCAGAAAAAAGCGATACTTGGCCTGAAGCGTGGTGTTGAGGTCGTAGGTTTCCGGCCCCTGCGGCTGACCGTTTCCGATGCTATAGGCCACTATGGGGATTCGGTTTTGCACCAAACTGGCCACGCTGCTGGCAAACTGGTACTCCATTTGTGCTTCGGCGTTGTTTATAACCTCGCTCTGTAGCAAGTTAGCACCGGGGTTCAAAAAGCCCTTGTTGCCCTGCCCCTGCAAAAGGTTTACGGGTGCAAATCCGCCATCGTACTCCACCAATGCCAGCGGATAAATAAAAACGGCTTTTGTGCCCGACTCTACCTGTTCGGTTTGCTTTATGGCGTTGGCTTTCAGCCATCCTTGCTTAGCCGAATCGTTGAGTGGAAACAGCACGCTATCGGTTACAAACTGGTCGGGGTTTACAAATCTAAATCGAAAATTGGCAGGGTTTTGCCGCTCGCATTGTGCCAAAAAAGCCTGTGTGCTCATGGCCAATCGAGTAAAACCGGCTGGCAGTTGGCTGCCCTGTAGCAGCACGGTTACTGTAACCGGCGCTTGCAAGCCTGCCAACAGTTGTTTGGTGGCGGGGCTAAGGGTGTAGCGCCCCTCGGCCGTAAGATCGGCCCGGCCGGGCAAGAAGCTGCTGGCGTAAATAAGGGCCAGCGTGCCCAAAAGCCCTGCGCCAATCCATCTTAAAAGCAAAGGCTTCTTTTTCATGTGTTCATTTTTTTAGTGCGTGTCTGCGGCCATCAAGGCCGGTTTTTTTTTGCGCTGCCACGGGTGCTTAGCCATACCCTAGGCAGGGTGTGCAGCGGCATAAGGAAATTTTATGCCAGTAGCTATTGATTTTTTAGGCTGACTTGCTGTGAAGCATTTGCCGGGTAAAAAATAAAAACGCGGTAGTCATTATGGCAAAATAGGCCACATCTTTTACCTCAACCACACCGCGGCTCATGCTGGTGTAGTGGCTTTGCGCCCCCATATAAGCCACCCAATAATCGGCACCGCCCTGCAAGGCGGGCAGGCTGCTAACGGCTTCAAAACCCTGAAATACCAAAAAACAGGCCAAGGCACTCCCCAAAAAAGCCACCACGGCATTGCTTGTGGTGGCCGATGCAAAGGTGCCCAACGCCGCAAAAAGGCCACACAGCATTATCAGCCCAACCATTGACCCCGCTATGCCGCCCCCATCAATACTGCCATTAATGCTCAGCAATTTTATGGTAATGATGTACAGCAGCACCGGCAGCAGCGCAGCCACACTAAGCGCCCAAGCGGCCAAAAACTTACCGCCCACAATACTGCCAATGCTAATGGGCTTTGTTTTTAAAAGCTCCCAGGTGCCGCTCTTTAACTCGTCGGCAAAGCTGCGCATGCACACTGCCGGCACCAACAGCAGCAGTATCCAAGGTGCCAGCTCAAAGTATTTATCCAAGGTGGCATAGCCAAAATCGAGGATGCTGGTGTCTGGAAAAACAAACAGAAACAACCCCATCAGCAACAGAAATACCCCAATGGCCAGATATCCGGTGAGGTTGCTGAAAAACTGGTTGAGCTCTTTAAAGAAGATGGCTTTCATGATGTGTAGGGCAAAGTAAAGGCCCGTAAGGTAAAAATGTTGTTATAAAATGGCGGACTTAGGCCACTGGAGCCCCTCTGGTTTACAATTTCTTTATATGCCACTTGCTTTTGATGCCGTAATCCCACTACTTTTGCGCCCTGAAAATTTGAGAACCGCTATGGCTCTCTCATTTCACATTTCAAACCCACCCGTCTGCCGACGGGTTCTTAAAACGTTTTATGGCCGATCTTAAACTGCAAAGAAACTTTGGTATTGCCGCACACATTGATGCCGGTAAAACCACTACTACGGAGCGTATCCTCCGCTACACGGGCATGATTCACCGTATTGGTGAGGTGCATGATGGTGCTGCCACCACCGACTGGATGGAGCAAGAAAAAGAGCGTGGCATTACCATTACTTCGGCCGCCGTAAGCTGTCAGTGGAAGTTTCCTACCACTCAAGGTAAAGACAACGCCGACACAAAAAATTATTACTTCAACATTATTGATACCCCGGGCCACGTGGACTTTACGGTAGAAGTAGAGCGCAGCATGCGTGTGCTGGATGGCCTTATTGCCTTGTTTAGTGCCGTGGATGGTGTAGAACCCCAAAGCGAAACCGTGTGGCGCCAAGCCAACCGCTATGGTGTACCCCGCATTGGTTTTGTAAATAAAATGGACCGCAGTGGTGCCGACTTTTTGATGGTGGTAAACCAGGTACGCGAAATGCTGGGCAGCAAAGCTGTGCCGTTGCAATTGCCCATTGGTGCCGAAGATGGCTTTAAAGGCGTGGTGGATTTGATACGCATGAAAGGTATTATTTGGAACGTGGAAACCGAGGGCATGACCTGGGATGAAATTGAGATTCCTGCCGACATGCAAGAGGAAGCCGAGCTGTACCGCGCCCAATTGGTGGAAGCTGTGGCCGAATACGACGACCTTTTGATGGAGAAGTTTTTCGACAATCCCGATACCATTACCGAAGACGAAATACACGAAGCCATCCGCAAAGCCACGCTTGACCTAAGCATTGTGCCCATGATGTGCGGCTCTTCTTTTAAAAACAAAGGCGTGCAAACGGCACTTGATGGCGTATGCCGCTACCTGCCTAGCCCGCTTGACCTGCCCGATACCGTGGGAACCAACCCCGATACCGGTGCCGAAATAAGCCGCAAGCCTAACGCAAAAGAGCCTTTTGCAGCCTTGGCTTTCAAAATTATGACCGATCCGTTTGTGGGCCGTTTGGCCTTCTTCCGGTGTTATAGCGGCCACTTAGACGCCGGTAGCTACGTGCTAAACGTACGCAGCGGTAAAAAAGAGCGCATTAGCCGTATCATGAAGATGTTTGCCAACAAGCAAAACCCCATCGACTTTATTGAGGCGGGCGACATTGGCGCAGCAGTAGGATTTAAGGAAATTAAAACCGGCGATACGCTTTGCGATGAGAACCATCCCATTACGCTGGAAAACATGTTTATACCAGAACCAGTAATTGCCATTGCGGTTGAGCCAAAAACTCAGGCCGACGTTGACAAAATGGGTATGGCCATCAGCAAGCTGGTGGAAGAAGACCCCACCCTGCGTGTAAATACCGACGAGGACACCGGCCAAACCATTTTGCGTGGCATGGGCGAGTTGCACCTCGAGATTATTATTGACCGCATGCGCCGCGAGTTTAAGGTAGAAGTAAACCAAGGCGCGCCCATGGTGGCTTACAAAGAGGCCTTTAGCAAGAGCATAGAACACCGCGAAGTGCTGAAAAAACAAACCGGTGGTCGTGGTAAGTTTGCCGATATTCAATTTGAATTGGGCCCTGTGGACGAAGAGTGGCAAGGCGAAAACCCCGACAAGAGTTTCCAGTTTGTGAACAACATTGTTGGTGGTTCTATCCCCCGCGAATTTTTCCCAGCCATTCAAAAAGGCTTCGAAACCAGCATGGGTACCGGCGTTTTGGCGGCCTATCCGTTGGTGAACATGAAAGTGCGCATATTCGATGGCAGCTTCCACCAAGTGGATAGCGATGCCATGAGCTTTGAACTTTGCGCCAAAGCAGGCTTTAGACATGCCGGCATAAAAGCCAAGCCTCAGTTGCTTGAGCCTATTATGAAGGTAGAAGTGCTGACCCCCGACCAATACATGGGTGATGTAACTGGCGACCTTAACCGCCGCCGTGGCATGCTAGAAGGTATGGACAGCCGCAACAATTTGCAGGTGATAAAAGCAAAAGTGCCTTTGAGCGAAATGTTTGGTTATGTAACCCAGCTGCGCTCGTTGAGCAGCGGCCGTGCCACCAGCACCATGGAGTTTAGCCACTACAGCCCTGCCCCCAATGCTATTGCCGAAGAGGTAATATCAAAGAACAAGGGTAAGACTAAGTTTGAAGACGACTAACCAATAGAAGTGCTGCGGCACAAAAACTATAATGGCCATTGCAACAGGTTTGCAATGGCCATTTTTTTTACCACGCTCCAAATGCTGTAAACCTAGTTATGCTTTCCATTGCCATTTGCCTTCCCAATAGCCAACATACCAACTGGCCAATGTATTCGCGTACGTTATATAATCACCATTGTGTTGCTGCTATACTTTGTAGCCCATACTTTTGTACTTGAAATCAGATGTTGAAAATTCTCCAATCCTTTTGCTGTTTGGGCCTTTCGTTGGGGCTGTTTGCGCAGGAAAAACCTGTTTATCCGTTTTTAAAAAACGACAGTATTCTGCAAAAAAAGCTGATTGGCTCCGCCGCCCAAAAGCACCAAAGCATTATAGCCGGCTACGAAAAAAACAAGATAAAGCTTTACAAAGAAATTTACAGCACCCGGCACCAAAACGTTATGGCGCTGCTGGAAAGTAAAAAACCAGTAACCGACTCGACGGTATTCAACTATTTGCAGGCCATTGTAGCTAAAATTGTGGCGGCTAATGCCCCGGTTATGGCTGCCCAAGACCTGCGGGTGCTATTTTCGAAAGATGCCGCGCCCAATGCCTACTCCATGGGCGATGGCACACTGGTGGTAAATGCAGGCCTGGTAGCCTTTTTGCAGAACGAAGCCGAATTGGCCTTTGTGCTTTGCCACGAAATGGCGCACCACTACCTGGCGCATTCCGACAAACAAATACGGAAATATGTAGAAACCACCACCGACGAGGACTTTCAGGCCAAACTAAGGCAAATAAAGCGCACTGGGTATGGCGGGGCCGAGCTGGATGAGTTAAGCCAAAACCTGCTGCTAGACAGCAGAAAGCACAGTAGAAACAACGAAATGGAGGCCGACCAGCAGGCCATGCAGTATATGCGCAATACTGGCTACGATTGCCGTGCCATATTGAGCTGTCTAAAGCTTTTAGACCAAATCGACGATTCGTTGCTGTATAAACCCATTGATATTGCAGCCTTGCTAAACAGTGATGAATACCCCTTTAGAAGCAAATGGCTAAAGACCGAGAGCGCCATTTTTTCGGAAATGAGTAAGGCCGAAATGCCTGCTGCCCAATCGAAAAAAGACTCATTGAAAACTCACCCCGACTGCGACCGCCGAATGGCCCTATTGAAAGAAAGCGTAGAAAAAATGCCCCCGGGAAAACTGTTTTTGGTAAATGAAGCGCTCTTTAAGAATTTGAAAACCAACTTTTTTGTAGAATTTACTGCGCAAGAATACAACGATGCAGAACTTACCCAGCATCTTTACCACGCCATGCAACTGGCACAATGGTCGAACGATTTTAGGGATCTGGGTATTTTTTTGATGGCCCGCTGCTTTAATGCACTGTACCAAAACCAACAAGCACACACTTTGGGTACAAAAATACAGCACGAAAGCCCCTACACGCCCGAAAACTACAAGCTACTCCTGCGCTTTATAGATCGCATAAAACTGAACGAATTGGCCTCGGTAAATTACTTTTTTTGTAAACAACACGAAAAAACCCTGGTTAAATACCAAGGTGGAACCGATATTGTAAAAACCGCTATAGCACAGTATAAAAATCATCAAAACTAAAAAACCAAATACCTTAGAAACAAAGGATAGACTTAACCGCAGCACATAAAAAAACGTGGATATAAGCCCAATAAACATTTTGAAAATGATTGCGGTATAGTTTAAAGCAACGGCGGATTTTTTTTAACTACATGAACAATAGGTGCCGTTTATAGTGCTTTTCAATTTATTTAAAATGCTCCAGATTAAACCCTCAACAATGTAGAATCTTAATCGCCATTAGCACTTTTACTTCGAAAAAAATCAAACCAAAATCTCTAAATCTTTTGAGATACACAAAAAAACAGCATGAAAAAAACACTTGCATTTGGCCTCCTCATTACCATTTTTACAGGCGTTATGGCACAGCCATTAACCATTGAAAACGTAAGAAGATCTTCGCTCCGCTCATCAGATGCCATTAGGCAGGGCAAAGAAGTAAAGGGTTACTATTTTTTCTACATATCTGATAAAGTAGATAGAAAAACCAATGAATATACACTTCGCATTTGCGACAATACGCTTAACCTTTTAAAAGAAGTGGTATTTGCCGAATCGAGAAACGTTGAGGTATTAGAATCGTCGTTTAATGGCCAAGACCTGATTTTTATGCTTTTAAACCGCTCTGAGAAAACCATTACTTACCATATTTATGGTGCGGACGGTACAAAAAAGACCTTTAATTACGACGCTGAACTTAGCAGAAGAGATTTGGCCTATTTAAACCAAATGTACAACCTAGAAGACGGAGAAAGTAAGTTTAAAGGTCTCTACCCTATTGAGGGCAGAGGCTTTATATCTAATGTACCCGACCGCGAGGACAAGGACTTTACGTTTACGCTTTCGTTTTTTGATAGCCAGCGCAAGAGGTCTTGGAGCTATACACCCACCGAAGGAGCCAAGCGGTCGATAAGCGATTATTTGGGTACCGTAGGCGATGTTATCTATTTGCAGGTACTAAAGTATGGTTCTTCCTTCGACCAACGGCCAGATGCCACCATACTTGGACTTAATTTAAACACAGGCAAAGTGGTGTTTGAGCGTAACACGGATGCTAAGTTTAGATTTTATGCCAGTAGCCTTACTGAAATTGGCAATAAAACAATCTTAAATGGCGAGTACTTTGAGCCGGACGCCAACATTATGAAGGCTAAGTCGCTGGGGCTTGGTTTTTGGGAATTAGATGCTAAAGGCAAACTACTAAAAGAAACCTATAGCTCATGGGAGGGTGATTTAGGAAAGTTCTTTGCGGTAAATTCAAAATCGAAGGTGGAAGACTTTGGCTATTTGATGATTCACAACATTTTTGAATCGGCCGATGGCAATATTTATGCAGTAGGCGAAGGATTTAGAAAAGAAGCCAGTGCTTTGGGCATAGCTTCTACGCTACTTAGCAGAGGCGGAGGCAACATGAGTACGGTGAAGCTAAAAGTTACCAACATGATGCTGCTTAAATTTGATAAAAACTTCAAGATGCTAGATGCCAAGATGTACGAAAAAAATCACAATTCTGTGCTTTTACCCAGCGGTGCGGAATTTGCCTCTACCATGCTACTGGGCAAAATGGCCAAGTTCTATTACGGCGAGTTCGACTATGCCTATACCCAAACCAACGACGATAAATCGAGTGCAAGCATTGTGTACGCCGACTATGTAAGAAGCAAGGAGTACAAAGGCGTAACCTATAATTCCATTAGCATAAACGATGGTAAAGTAACCACCGATAAAGTTAACATAAACAGGCCCTCCACCTACACCTGGGTGCTACCGGCAAAAACCGGGCAAATTTTGGTGTTAGACTACGACCGAAAGGCGAAAAAAATGACGGGACATTTTGAAAAACTAAACTAAGCAGGGTTGTTATTGGCCGCAGCTCTACTACATGGCAGCACGCTTTACGCTGTTGGTAGTTGAAGCTGCGGCCATTTTGTTTTAGGGCTATAATCTTAGTGCTGCGGATTAAGCAGGTACAGCGCGGCCATGCGCACCGCCACCCCGTTTTGCACCTGATCAAGAATGATGCTGTGGCGCCCATCAGCCACATCGCTATCAATTTCCACACCCCGGTTTATGGGGCCAGGGTGCATGATGATGATGTCTTTTTTGAGGGCATCGAGCAAGGGCCGCTTTATGCCATAAGCCAAGTTATACTCGCGGAGGCTACTAAACAGCACCTGGTTTTGGCGTTCGAGCTGTATGCGCAATACATTGGCCACATCGCACCACTGCAAGGCTTTTTGCAGGTTGTACTCCACAGCCACGTCTAAAGCCTGTGCCAAATGCTTTGGAATAAGCGTAGGCGGACCGGCTACCATAACCTCGGCTCCCATTTTTTTAAGCAAATACATGTTGCTAAGGGCCACACGGCTGTGCATTACATCGCCAATAATGGCCACCCTACAACCGGCTAAGCTGCCCACCTTTTCTTGTATGGAAAAGGCATCTAAAAGCGCCTGGGTGGGGTGCTCGTTAATGCCATCGCCAGCATTTATAATGGCAGCATCAATGTGCTTTGCCAAAAAATGGGGTGCACCGCTGGCACTGTGCCGCATCACCACCATATCCACCTTCATGCTTAGGATGTTGTTAACGGTATCCAGCAAGGTTTCGCCCTTAGAAACCGAAGACCCACTGGCTGCAAAATTGATGGTATCGGCGCTAAGCCGTTTTTCGGCAAGCTCAAAACTTATGCGGGTGCGGGTGCTGTTTTCGTAAAACAGGTTAACGATAGTAACATCCCGCAGCGAGGGTACTTTTTTTACCGGCCGCTGCAACACTTCTTTAAACTGCGCTGCCGTTTGCAGCAGGACTGCAATGTCTTCCGGTTGCAGGTGCTTTATGCCCAGCAGATGCTTTGTGGAGAGGCTCATTAAAAGTCAAAGTTAGGGCAGCAGCCAAATTTTGCTGCATTTTTTATGCAGCCAGCAATCGAAAGCCCCACTTTTTTTCACTAAAAAAAATTGCAGCACTATCGCATCTTTTTATTAGGCTGTATTATATCTTTGTGTATCAAGTACACATTTTAAAACAAAAATTGTCATTATGAATCAAAAATTTACCTTTTTACTGTGCGCATCAATGTGCCTTATGCTGCTGGGCAAAGCAGGTACACCCACCATTAACGGCGTTTTAGAGGCCAGCGACGGGTGGGGTGCCGCCATTGGTACGGGCAATGATGTGGCTGGCTGGGGCGGTGCCAATGCCAAAAAAGTGTATTCAACTTTCGACAACAACTTCGTGTATTTTGCTGCCGAGTTTGAATGTGCAAGTTGGCAGCAGTTTATGTTTTTGGTAAACACCAAGCCAGGCGGCACCAATGTTGACAACAGTTCATGGGGACGAACCATGAGTTTCGATCATACTGAGTCCCCAGATTTTATATTTAGAGGCGACATTGCTAAAGGTAACTATGCAGAGTATCACGTTTGGAACGGCGCCATGTGGACAAACCTCGGCACCAACGTGAACGCTGCTGGCACCGAGGTGGTAAGTACCTTTTTGGGTACCACAAACCGCGAATTCCCAAACACTGCTGCCGGAACGCTTGAAATACGTGTACCCCGCTCAATGATTGGCTTCCCTGGCACCGGCGATGTGCAGTTTATAATTGGTGGGGACAAAAATACCCACGGTTGTTTTGATGCCATACCAGATGACAATAACGGCACATCTTGGGACCCACCGGGTAATTTTACCCGTGTAAGCCGCTACATAAACAGTGTAGTACTGCCTGCCGGTGTTGGAAGCTTTACTGGCGTGCTGGAAAACGGTGCTGCGCGGCTTAACTGGCGCACCCTAACCGAAGCCAATTTGGCACGCTTTGGCGTGGAGCGCAGCTTTGATGCCCGCACCTGGAGCAACGTAGGTACCATAACTGCCCTTAACCGACTACAGGGCAGCAGCTATCAACTGCTGGTGGCACAGCCCGATGCCCCCTTTGCGCTTTACAGACTTAAGCTGATAAACAAAGATGGCAGCCACAGTTACAGCCAACAGGTAACGCTAAAAGCCAAAAGCCATGCCGGCTTTGAGCTGGTGGGTAACCCTACACGTGGCACCATAAAAGTAGCCATTCACCAGGCCGCATCCCAACGCTTTACAGCCACCTTGCATTCAATCAACGGCACCTTGGTTAGTCGTTCCTTTTATCAGCATGGCGGTGGTTCGTCGGTTATGGCCATTAATGCCACCGGACTGGCAACCGGCAATTATCTGCTAACGCTTACCAACGATGCAGGCGAGGCCCAAGTACTGAAAGTATTGGTCAACTAAAATTGCAACTGCAGAGAGCATCTGGTAATTAATGATAACAACACCGGTTGGCACTACGCCAGCCGGTGTTTTTTTATAGGGTGCGCAAGCAAAAGGCATAATTGGCGGAATTGGGGTGGAGACGACGGCTGCTGATGCTGGTGCTTGGTAGAATTAGCAGGTGCTGAGCACTTAAAGCGGTTTAGGGCCTTGCGCTTTTGATGGCTTTTAGGGACATAGGTCAATTTAAAAGTTGAGCCACAACGTA
>RDXD01000097.1 GCA_004292575.1 Bacteroidota bacterium | reverse complement strand
CGGCCTGGTGCAGTGGTTGGTTGCATGTGGAGCCCGGCAACCGATTACTACTGTCCATACTGGCGGCCAGCGCATCGTACATAGCCGTGCCTGCTGCCATGCGGCTGGCTGCACCCAAGGCCGATCCGGGTCTTTACATACCCATGGCACTGGGCGTTACGTTTCCATTTAACATTACGGTGGGTTTGCCGCTGTACTGGACCATCATTCAATCTACCGCGTAGCCGGTGGGTGGCTTTAATATGGATGAAACCGGCAAGCTGGATTACTGGTCCATTATTCAATCTACCGCATAGCGGGTGAGTTGGCTTTAATACGGATGAAACCGGCAAGCTGGATTACTGGTCCATCATTCAATCTACCGCATAGTTGGTGAGTTGGCTTTAATATGGATGAAACCGGCAAGCTGGATTACTGGTCCATTATTCAATCTACCGTCTAGCTGGTGAGTTGGCTGCCGTAGGCCAAATGGGGGTACGGTAGCCTTGTAAGCCGTTGGTTACGTCCCGCTGTTGCATCATGTTGTTTCGTACCAAAGCCTACAGGTTATCAAATTCGTACAGTGGGTCAAGGTGTGTGTTGGCTTCCATTTCAAAAACCGATTTTATAAGCCCATCGTGCAGGCTATACACCCAGCCGTGCAAATGCGGGGCGTTGCGGTCTTTCCATGCTTTTTGTACAATGCTGGTTTTGGCCAAATTCATCACTTGCTCCTGCACGTTTAAATCTACCAGCTTGTTCACTTTTTCTTCTTCGGTGGGCAAATGGTCAATCTCGTGGCGGTGGTAGCGGTACACATCTTTAATGTTGCGCAGCCACTTGTTAATGATGCCAAAGGAATGCTGGGTCATGGCGGCTTTTATACCACCACAGCCATAGTGGCCACACACAATTATGTGTTTTACTTGCAGCACCTCTACGGCGTATTGCAGCACACTCAGCAGGTTTAAATCGGTATGCACCACCATGTTGGCAATGTTGCGGTGCACAAATATTTCGCCGGGTTGGGTGCCGGTTATTTCGTTGGCCGGCACGCGGCTATCGCTACAACCTATCCATAAAAACTCGGGCGTTTGCAAGTGTTCTAGGCGGCTAAAAAACTCGGGGTCGTCCATGAGCTTTTCGCCCGCCCAGGCTTTGTTTTCTAACAGCAGTTTTTCGTAGGTCTTCATATCAATATGATTTTTGTGGGTCTTTTGCGCCCCGTGGCGTGGTTTTTATGGTTAAATGCTATTTTATGTGTTGGTACTGCGCCTCAATTTGGGCGGGAGCGTAAATTGTGCGCAGGGCTTTTTTTTGTGGGGCAAAGTAGCAGCCGTAGTAGTTTGCACTGGCAACGCATGCAAATGGAATTGGGTGTGGCAGGTCATGTATTAATGATCGGATGCAATGGGCGTAAAATCAAACGTCTTTCCTTGGACTTCGCCTTTGGCCTGTGGTGCCAGTGGCGGCGGCGTAAAAAGCAGGTGCATGGGTTTGTGGAAGCTGCGTTTTACTTCCACAGTTATTCGTTTGTTGGGCGTTCCGGCAATAAAGTTGTTAATTTCTTCTATCACATCTTTGTCAATAAAATCGGCCCGCGTAGCATCAATAATAATGTAGGCCCCATTGGGAATGCTGTTGAGTATGTTTTTGATGAGGGATTTATTTAAGAATGACACATCTTTTCGGAGGCGGAACAAATAGCTGCCCTTATCGTGAACCATAAAAACAGAGGAGTGAAAATTGCTTTTGATGAGAAAGAAAAAGCCTACCAAAATGCCCACAATAATGCCTTTTAGCAAATCGGTAAACAAAATGGCCACCACAGTTACCGCAAAGGGTAAAAACTGGTCGTAGCCTTTTTTAAAGAATGATATAAATACCGATGGCTTGGCCAGTTTGTAACCTGTAAACATAAGTATGGCGGCCAGTGCGGCCATGGGTATCATGTTGAGAAAGCGTGCAATAAACAAGGCGCTTATCAACAAAAACACCCCATGCATAATGGCGGAAAGTTTTGATTTGGCACCGCTGTTTACATTGGCGCTGCTGCGCACAATTACCGATGTTACGGGCAGGCCACCCAATAGCCCCGATACAATATTGCCTACACCCTGCGCCCTTAGCTCGCGGTTGGAATCGGTAATGCGGTTTAGGCTGTCCAGTTTATCCACCGCCTCAATGCTTAGCAGCGATTCTAAGCTGGCCACAATGGCAATGGTAAGCGCCACCATCAGCATTTTGGTATTTAGCAGGGCCGAAAAGTCGGGCCACACAAAAAAGCTGGCAAATTCGGCAGCCGATTTGGCCACGGGCAGGCCTACCAAATGGTCGCCAGAAAGCGGGGGCATGGCGCCGGTGCCCATCCCGCGCAGGCTGTTGGCGAGCCCGCGGGCGCTCAGGTGCGCGCGGCGCGCGGCCATGCGCGCGCGCCACTGGGGCGCGATGTTGGCCTGTGAGGCGATGATGGGGACGCGCGCCCACTCCTCCAGGAACCGCGCGACGCCGACCGCCTCGATGTGGTCAGCCAGCGCCTCGTC
>RDXD01000096.1 GCA_004292575.1 Bacteroidota bacterium | reverse complement strand
ACTTGCCGGGGTAAAGTTATTGAGCATATCACCCCGATCCCAAAAGGTCATGCTGCCGAAAAAATCATGTGGTTCTGCTATTAAAATGGCACTGTCTGCCCCTCTTAGTTTTGCATGGCGCATGGCCTCCGGAATGATTCTGTAATAGGTATTGAGGTAAGGCAGCATGAGTTCAGTATCGTTTTGTGCACAGAGGCCCCAGTATTGCTGCTGCGTATTCCAATGGTGTGGTGTTACCCAATTACGCACATCATGATTCCACGTCCATAAGCCACCATTAAACACTACCGGAAAGCGTCCTCTAGAAGCGCTTGCCATTAGGTATCGCCTCATGTAATATAAGTTTTCCAGATAGTCATCGCCTATTTGTACAAAAGATTGCTTCCAGAATTGCCGCCACCATTGGGCATGATTTGCCTTTTCTTTTTCAATGGTTTGCTTTTCAAAATTATTGAGCAGCTCAATAGCTGCCGCAGTGGTATTAGGTGCCTCATGCGAAGTTACCATGGCTACTATTACATAAAACCTATGGCTGCCAGCCTGCTGAACAGATGTAAGTTCTGCACGATGTGCACTTACAATTACCGGCTTTACAGGCACACCCACCACCCTGCAAGCTACCGAAACCTGTAAGCCATCCCAGGCATCTTGCACTACAATATCATCACCAGCCAACAGGGCTTGGGTTTGGCCAAGCCCACTAGCTGCATCTTTTGAAAAATAGCCATACCAACCCGGAAAAGCACGACTACCCCAGCGCTCCATACCTACCCTTATATGCGTACCGGCTGCCAAGGCTGCCTTGTTTACATTGCTCACTTCAATGCACCACATATTTTTTCCCTGTGCTACCCAGCTTGTAATTTTGTTTTCGCAGAAAGGTGTACTTGCCATAAAACCGACCTGCGCATCGGCCAATGAAAGCCTGCCTGTAAAATCATTGAGGTACATCCAGTCAAAACCAGGCGCTCCAAGATCAATATTCAATCGTACGCCTCCCCGTAAGGTAGCCCTATCTTCTTCATGTCTCTGATCGAACAAATCATTTTTATTTATTTGCACTTCAATACCTGTGGGTGTATTCCATACCATACCGCCCATATCGCCATTGCCCAGCGGAAAGCCTTCAAAGCCTTCGTAGGCCGGTGTTTTATATACAATATCGTGTTTGTACAGGTAGCTGCTATCTACCCTAAACAAGGGATTACTCAACTGTCCTATACCGGCCAGGCAGAAAAACAGGCTCGCTAAAAATGCTACTTTCTTCATGGACATCATTTTGTTTTTTTATTTTCATCCATCATAACCTGCACATCCTTTTGCCGGGCGGCGGGGGTTACTTTTAGTTGGGCTAGCCTACCTTTTTGCCACCGGCCCTCTACTGTAGTATTGTAAGGGGCATGTAGTTTAAAGGTTACATCCCACTCGGGTGGCCATGCCGGCAAAAGATAAATATGGGTACTATCGGTTTGCATCAGCATTTCCTGCAGGCCAATCATACCACTGCCACCCCAGTTGTGGTCGGGTACCCAATCGTGGCCCGGGCCCCAAAATGTGGGAAACCGCCTCGGTGCATCTGCCATTTTTTTAAGCGTTATTTCCATGGCCTCTTCTGTCAATCCCAGTCGGGCACAAAATATGGCATCCTGATGCCAGCTGATATAGCTTTTCTGAATAGGATCATCCCACCCATATTTCCAGGTGTTGATGGCCGTATCCAGGCCGGGCTTACCTATGCCGTACATACCCCAAGGGAATACCGGATACAATTGAGGAAGCTCCTGATTATTTATGCGGCCCCAGGTCCAGGCAGGCGATATAGTGGTGTGGCCATTTTTTTCACGAAAAGCAATGGGTGGTATCTTCTTCAATACCTGTTGCCAGTGTACCCGTTTGGCAGCAGATAAATAATTATTGGGCAGTTGTAGTAATCTTTCCAGAATGGTTTTGAGTGCAGCAATGGTTGAGGTGGAATTATAGGCCATCTTATAGGTTTCGGCACCGCTACCGGGGTACAGTATAAGCT
Source organism: Bacteroidota bacterium (assembly GCA_004292575.1). GTDB lineage: Bacteria > Bacteroidota > Bacteroidia > Chitinophagales > Chitinophagaceae > Phnomibacter. The sequence goes on along the minus strand of RDXD01000096.1, from coordinate 501 downwards.
GGCCATTGCCATCAAAAGTGGAGCGGCTGCGCAAATTGGCCTGGTACTGGTAGTGTTCATAAAAAAAGGTTAGACCACTTTCAATAAAGGGTAAGTATTGGCTGATGTCCTCACCCTTATAACGCTCGAGGTCAAGCATCATAAGGGCAAATTCCAGCTGTGTGTCCCACTCATATTCCAGCCAGTAGTTATACTCCAATCCTTTGGGGAAATGTGGCGGTCGCTTCCAGCCATAAGAGGTGGCAAGGGGCAATCCAAACTGTTCTAATTGCTCTGTAAACGAAGCGCCCTTGTGGCCCCAATACACTTCTGTTCGTTTTTCAGCATTACCCAAAGCCTGCAAGTAAAAATTGAGCTGTGCAGGCAGCATATCAAAATCGCCGCTTTTGAACATGGGAAAATAGACCAGCCTTTGATTTTGCGCTGTATGGGTTCCTCCACCCCAATTGCGGTGATCGGGTGTAAAGGGGAAGTTTTTATCAACAAAAGATGGATCAAAAG
>RDXD01000457.1 GCA_004292575.1 Bacteroidota bacterium | reverse complement strand
TTGTTATACCAGCACCTTCGTCATCACGAGGCGTACCAACCATTACATAATCACCAGCGATAGAAACACTAAAGCCAAAATTGTCGGAAGATGCCGGAGCGGTATTAAGTAATTTAATTTGCTTCTCCCACACCCCGGTTGTCGTGTTTCTCTTAAAAATAGTAGCTGAACCGTTGGTAGTTAACCCTGCACCCTCGTCATCATTGGCATCTCCTACAATAGCATAGTTGCCAGATATGGAAACACTGCCTCCAAAACTAGTTCCCAATCCATCTGTTAATTCTCCCTGGGGCAGCGGCTCCCATATTCCTGTAGTAGTGTTTCTTTTAAAAATGGTGGCTGATCCCCAACCATCCTCCGGCGCACCTACTATGGCAAAGTCGCCGGAAATGCTCACACTATTTCCAAAATAGGCTAAAGGAGTTGGGCTCGCATTAAATAATTTACCCTGCGACTCCCAGATTCCTGTACCTGCATTTCTTTTAAAAATAGTAGCAGAGCCAAAGAAATTATCATCACCTCTTGCACCTGCAATAGCATAGTCGCCGGATATAGCTACACTCCAGCCAAATAAATCATTATTAGCAGCGCCCGGATTAACGAGTTTTCTCTGCGATTCCCAAATACCTGTTGCAGTATTTCTCTTAAAAATAGTAGCCGAACCATTATTTGTAAAACCCACCCCTTCATCATCATAGGGGGTTCCCACTATAGCGTAGTCGCCGGAAATGGCTACACTTCTTCCAAACTCATCATCGCTTACTGGAGCAGGGTTTAATAATTTGCCTTGGGTTTCCCACACACCTGTAGTGGTATTTCTTTTAAGAATGGTGGCCGAACCATTGTCGATCAAACCAGCCCCTTCGTCATCATCGGGTGCTCCCACTATAGCAAATTCGCCTGATATTGCTACATAAGTTCCAAATTTATCCTGTGCATTTCCATCCTCATTGCCTACTGGCTGAAAAGCGGTAATATTGTTTACACTGCAATCGCCCCAGCTGCCAAAGCCCACAGTCTCTTCCCCAGCTGCTGCATTTGCCCAAATCATACTACCACTTCCTGTAGCAGTAAGTACCTGGTTGGCTAGGCCTGCAGTGCCATTGGGCTTTATTTCGCCTGTCGTTTTTATGTTACCGATTATGTCCAGTTTTTCTGTGGGGTTGTCATTGGCTATTCCTACATTTTTATTAGTATAAATATCATTATTGGCATTAACCACCCATTCGTTACCGCCGCCTCCTACCTTGGCCCATGAGTTTCGAAATAATGGTATAACCCACCATTTCCTTTGGTTTGGTAAATAAGTAAGCCCTGCGCCGGAGACGCTATTGCGTTTCTTTGTATGGAGTCCATGCGTGGTAACAAAATTCCTTTTGTAGTGCTGTTGATGTCAAGCATAGCACTTGCATGTGGTGTGGTAGTACCAATGCCCACATTTTGCGCCAGCGTAAATATTGGCACAGCAAATGCGATACAAACGAGAAAAATATTTGCTTTCATAACAATTAGTTTTTTGAAAACTGTTTCAGATAATTTGAATGATTGTATGGCTGAATTGTTAAACATTGGTGTCTTTCGGGAACATACGCAGTTAAGCAAGTTGGCTCCTGTTGCTTTCAGGTTATACTTCCATTCATCGCATTGGTTTGGTGCCGGTTACCTAATTTTTATTCGGCAAATACCAAATGCCCGTTAAAAAATGTAAGATCTGTATTGGACAATAGTAACACTGTGCCTGAAGTAGTGTTGGTTTGTTTTACCGTTACGTACACAATATCGCCGGCTTGCAGCCTGCATTGAGCGCCACCTTGTGCACGATACTCTGTTTCAATGCCAGGATGCATGGAATTTCCTTCAAGGGTATAGGCTGCAAACAAATTGCCCGACCGGTTCACCATCAATTGTACCACCTGCGAAGTAATTGGCTGATTGGCGCCCCCCCTTAGCGCCACGGCAATATCAAACTCATAAATACCCGTGGTGGGCACCACAAAACTGCTCATGCCCGGCGTTGGGCTGGAACTGGTAGTTGGGGCGCAATCATTGCCATAATCGAAAGGCTCCTGGTTAAAATGCACTTTCTGAAAAGTGTTGTGGCTGATAATGAGGAATGAACTGTAGGCGCCTGCCAATTCGAAAGCCATATCTGACTTTGGCTTTTTCCAAACGGCATTGCCATTATTGTCGATACTGGTAAGCACTGCGCCTGCCACCGGGTTGGTATTGCCACCGCTTAGCCTGATGTAGCCGCTGGTTTGCAGTGCCAGGGAGCCATTGGTAGCTGTGCCACGCAGTGCGGTGCCACCATTGCTGCTAAAGCCATACACTGCCGTAGCATCGGTGCTTATGCCTGCTATACCAATGCCAGTGCTATTGGTAGCCTGGCCAAACAAACCATAACTTGACAAACCGCCATCGGCCGTGCCTTCAATGGCCTTGGAAAATGAGCCGGCAGCACTGGCCATCATGGCCTGGCTGGCACCTGCTACACCTATCGTCAACGCTGCATTAGCCGGGCTATTGAGGGTTTGCGCAAAAGGCAAGCTAAAAGTACCCACCGAACCGCCCACCGGGGCCCAAAGGGTGCCTGTGAAATGCATGAGCAGGTTTAGATCGGTATCGTACACCAGCAAGCCTTCTGCTGGATTGGCTACAGCAATGCGCTGCGCAGTGGTGAGCCGCGGTGCCAGTAGGCCACGGTTGCTACTGCTCAGCTCCACCACGGCACTGCTGTGAGGGGTCGGCACGCCAATGCTCAATCCTTGGCCTTTTGCCAGGGGCATGGCCAATAAGGTGGTCAATAGTAGGTAGGTGGTTTTCATGGTGCTTGGTGTTTATTTGAGTTGCTTAAGTGCTGACGGTATTTCGGAAAAATGTATGATTGGTTGAAAACTATGACTTACTCTGCCGACACCAAATGGCCAGCAAAATAGGTTCGGCCAAAGCCACCCAGCAGCGAAATAGTAATGGCATTGGCATTGGTTTGACGGGCAGTCATATACACAATATCGCCGGCCTGCAGGCGCTTTTGGCAGGAACCCCGTAGTATAAAGCCGCGGTTTTGGGCAGGGCTGAAATATTGCTCGGCCGTAAACAAGGTGCTTACCACACCGCCTCTATCCAGTTTTATTTCGGCATTGAGGTAGTCCACATAATCTTGAAAGGGGGAGAGTTGAAAATAAACGTTGAAATTGAAAGCATAGGCGCCTGTAACCGGCACAGTAAATGTGCTTTGGGAGGGTGTTAAAGTCGCAAATGTCGGCGTTTGCAATGCATCGTCACCCAAGTCATATTCCTCATAGGCAAAATGAATTTTGTGGGTGATATTGGGCGACAGATCGTCGTAAATGACGTTGACATCTTCCAACCGAAAAGCTATTTTTTCTAAAGTAGATTCTTGCCAGCTGGCATTGCCATTGGCATCAATACTGGTGAGCACCCTGCCCGCTGCCGCTCCCATGTTGCTGCCGCCCAGTTGCAAGCCTCCATTGGTTACCAAAGCGTAGCCGGTGGGCGAATTGCCACGCAAGGCTACCCCGCTACCGGTGGTGGTGGCGCTGATTGCTGCATTGTCAATAGCCTGGCCACCCACCCCAAAGCCTAAATTGCCGATGTTGTTGCCGGTAAGGCCATAGCCACCCGTGCCGGTTGCCATGCCTGCCAGGGCCACGCCCGATGCACCATTGCTTATAGCCAGTATGCCATGGGCTGCACCGGTATTGGAAATGGTGAACAGGGTGCCGCTATTTGCGCTGCTATGGCTAAAAGGCAATTGTAAACCACCTCCGCTATTGGGTCCTACAGGTACCCAGGCACTTCCGTTGAATTGATGGAGCAGCCCGAAGTTATTGTCGTACACCAACAAGCCTTTTTGCGGCGAAGAGATGTTGGTGATGCCATCGCTACTCATACGTGGCAATAGTAGGCCCTTATTTGTACTGCTTACATCGAGCAAGGCACTGGCATGTGGCGTGTTGGTGCCCACACCTACCCGCTGTGCCAAAGCAGCTAGGTTACATACAACGGCGGAAATAATGAGGAGGATAGCTTTCATGTAAATTATTCTTTTTTTGTTGTAGTCATTTCAATTTTTTCCTGAAAAAAAGCAGCCCGTCGGTTATTCCCGCACTACCAAGCTGCCCGAAAAAAAGTTGAGGTCTTCCAAGTAGCGAGCAACACAAGGAACGTTGGGCGAAAGACCGGGAGTGAATCGCAGATACACCATGTCATTGGCCTTTAGCTGCACTTGCACCGAACCGTGCATCCACAGCTTTGAAACATTCGAATAGCTACCGCTTTGCACTCGGTTTAAGAAATCGTTGGTATGCACTATTTCCTCTGCATTGGTCGGCATTCGCCTTATTACCTCGAGGCTAGCTTCGGCAAAAACGGTACCGCCGGTTTCTACCCCAAATCCGTAATCGAAGGCATAAATGCCATCCACAGGCGCAATGAAGGCACTACCATTGCCAGAGGCCAGCTCTGAGGCCGGCGTGGGTTGGCTATTGCCGGCCAGGTCGTAAGCTTCGTTTACAAAACTGATGCGGCGTGTAACGCCACCGAAATAAAATCGCTGATCGAATGCTACATCCTGCAAACGAAAAGCCACTTTGGGCCGTGCCCGCCAAACGGCATTGCCTTGTGCATCAAAAGAAGTAAGCAAGGCACCTTCACTGGGATTGGTATTGCCGCCATAAAAGCGGAGATTACCATTTGCCAACAGCGCTTCAGCCAATGGATTATCGGCCACACCCTTTAGTGCTGCACCCGAACCCGTGCTTAGCCCATTTACTGCAGTGCCTGTAGGATTGGCACCATACACGCCATAGCCCGATGTAGCACTAATGCTACCCCTGGCACCAATACCCATGGGGCCATCGGCCCGCCCTTCGATAGCTGCTTTAAAAGCACCGGTTTTGCTGGCTTCAATGGCGTTGCCACTGCCGGTATTGCTTATGCTAAATGCTGTGGCCCCATTGCCCAGGCTAAATCCCTCTACGACATATGGCAAAATAAACAGGATATTGGTGCCGCCCACCGCCGCCCATACACTACCGTTATTGTGGTACAAAGCATTGAGGTCGGTATCATACACCAACAGGCCCTTAGCCGGTGATGCAATGGCATTGCGTTGTGCAGTGGTCATGCGAGGGGCAAGCAAGCCTTTGGTGGTGCTGCTTACATCAAGTTGAGCGCTTGCATGCGGGGTATTGGTACCAATACCAATGTTGTTTTGTGCATTTAAAAAGGTAACGTTTACAACCAACAGGATGAAAAGAAAAAACTGTTTCATGATATTTTAAAATTTACAGGTATGAAAATAAATTTCCAGTTGGACTTTGTAAAGTTTATGACGCTGAAATGTAGATTTTATATAATTAAATGTAAGAAACGGAGATTGTGCTGTTTAGGTATTACCATACAAATCCTATTTTTAAATAACATCGGCCTAATCAATCTTTTATACATCGAATAGAGTATCCGAAGGATTTATTAATGTAACTGTCCATTAAGGCATCGCTGGTAGTGATTACGAAGCGGCGAGCTGTGGAACTAGCAGTACTGCTCCAATAAACTCCAGCCCCTAAGGATATCGTGCCATTACTATTACGACCTCCTGCGAGAGGCAACTTAAGTGGAGATGAAAAGGCTCCCGCAGAATTTTTGCTCGACCATGTAAGCCTTTCTTGCTCCCATTCAGCATTGGTAGGTATCCTGAAACCGCAAGGACATGGATTGTTTTCTGCGGCAGTGCCTGACCACATATAAGTTTCAGAAACATTTAACCAATTACTATAATTTATGATAAAACTTCCACTCCAGGGATTATCACCCGAAAGCCAGTTTGTGGCTTGTGTAGTGGTAGTGGGTGATGTGCGTAACTGATGCCCATCAGCACCACGTCCCCATTGATACAGATCTCCAAAACTGGCTGCATCACCAGAACTTGTAGCCACCTGGGTCGCGCCCAGATTGCGGTCGAGCCATACCTTGCCGGTGACCGGATTGACTACGGTGCCATAATTGCCTGTGCTACTTAAAATAAAGGCCTGCCAGGTGTTATTAATGTATTGGTGCAGACCTTCAACGATACAGTCAGTACACGAGATGAGTAAGCCTTCCGAAGGTGATGCTATAGCATCTCGCTGTGCTTTGGTCATACGTGGTGGCAAAAGGCCTTTGGTTGTAGATGTTACATCCAGTATCGCGCTGCCTTGGGGTGTATTGGTGCCAATGCCTACATTTTGAGCATAGGTAAAACCAATACTAATGGCGAACAAGGCAATGGTGATTACCATTTTCATAAATGATTAAATTGATGATGCAAAATTTGCACCTTGATAATTCCGGGCGAAAATTTTGACAGCGAACTGCCGGAAATTTCAATTGAACTGTACAGCAGCGCATTTTTACTGCAAGGCACATCACAAACAAAAACCAGCCTATGCGGTAGCTGCTTCATAAGATAACCAGCCTTGCAACAGCAGTAGATTACATATAAATAACGCAGGCAAACATTTCAAACGGGTTTTTCATCATTTTACCCGCATAAAGTTGCCTTTACCACGCGGGTACCCTTAATTTGCTTCACCATCGGGGACTTTGCTTTACACCCGCTAAGTTTGAATGGGATTTTTTAATGATGCGGCATCTTTTACTGGTCATATTATTGTTTGCTGAAACGGTTTTGCCCGGTAGACAGCATGCCTTTGGCCAAACATCTCCGTTTCTGTTTCACCACCTCGGCAACCTGAACGATAATGGGATCAATTTTGTAAACGATATCCTTTTCGATTCGAAAAAACGGGTATGGCTTGGCGGGCAAACCGGATTTTACCGCTACGATGGGCAGCACTACATAGCCTATCGCAAAACAAAAGACAGCAGCTCCATCCCCGATAATTTTGTGCATGCCTTGTGCGAAGACAAGCAGGGGAATATTTGGGGCGGTACGGAGGCAGGCATCTTCCGGTTCAACCCCACTACCCAGCAGTTTAAGCGATACCTTACCCCTGATGCCAATGCAGACCAGGGCGTAAACAATATTTGCTTTGATGCCAATGGCAGACTGTGGGCTACTTCCTTTTATCAACTGCTTTACTACAATCCCCGTACCGATTCGTTTGAATTGCGGCTTGATGTAAGTGCTGCGGTAACCGGCAAAGGGGCAAATGACATCAGAAAACGTGGTATGCTGCCTTCTCCCGATGGTAAATACCTTTGGTTGGCTACCCGTCAAGGCTTATGGGCCTATCAAGTAGCGGGTGGTTCCTTGTTAAACCATGCTACCCAACCCCAAAACCCATTTTTTACCAACGCGAATACCTCAGCACTTGCCACCGGCTTAAGCGGATTGTTCCTGTATTTCGACAATACCCACAAGGACATTGTACAGTTTGATCCGGTAAAAATGACCATTGTAAAAAGAATTTCGCTTGCCCAGGCCATGCCCGAAGCAGCAGGCGCTACCCTTTTTGAAGCCAAAGATGGCGGTATATGGTTTTGCAGTTGGTCGAACCAGGTGTTGATGGTAGATCCAAAGCAAAACAACCGTATATATGATCTGAATGGCAAGCTGAATGAATCCCCTGGCCTGCTGTCCAATTATTTTTGGCAGGCCCGGCAAGATGATGATGGCAGCATTTGGCTGGCCACACCCGAAGGGGTTTTTATTTGCAACGAGCCAAAAAACCTGTTTAGGATTCATAGGCTCAATACGGTAATCCCGGAACTGAATCCACAGGTATTTATTGATGTATTTGCCGAAAACCCAACAGACCAAACCTGGTGGATGACAACGTCGGGAAACAAGGGGATACATTTTATTACGCCCAACCAAAAAAATGTAAAGCCCAAAACAACGGCTTCATTCAATTTGGTTTTCCATTACGATCCCCGCTTGGGGAGTTATGAGACCATTGACTACAGCAACGCACCGCCCAATAAGTGGGGACAAAAGCCGGGAGGCATTAATCACATCAGCTTTTTCGAAAATCAACCTGTCCTTATTACGAATAACGGAGCATGGCTGTGGCATACCACCACCAAAAAATGGCAAACCTTAGAAGCGGCAACCGGCATCAATTTACCCTTCAATATAAGTGGAATGGTAGGCGATAACAAACAAGGATACTACCTCACCGGCTACCAACAATTGGCTTACTACAACCATAACCAAAAATCCGTTCACAACGTTGCTATCTCCGGTTCAAAACCCGGAAATAATAACCAATTGCAACTTTTTCCACGTCAGCACTTTAAACCCAACATCTATGGCTTAATGGGTTTAACGGGTTTGGTAAAACTACAGACAGATTCGGCCTACGTTATACCACTCGTTCAAAATACCAGGATTGAAAATATTGGCTATATCAACGATATAGATGTGGACAGCCGGGGACAGGTATGGGTATCCTTAAAAAACGTTGGTTTGTTTATGTACAACCCCTCTAATGGTAACATTCGCCAATGGGATGAATCGGACGGGCTTGCTATCAATGGCATCCATAACCTCACGATAGACCGCAGAGACAATATCTGGACCATTCACCGCCGGCAGTTTTCGGTACTGCTGGCTGGCACCGATCGTTTTTTTAATGTAGCCATGCCCATAGCCAACCCCATCCTCAACTGGCCAAACAATTTGGTTACGCTTAAAAATGGCCATATAGTGGCTAACAATTTCAACGATATCGTGGAGTTTTTTCCCGACAGGTTGCTGCAGAAGCCGGTACCACGGTTACCCGAAATAAGTTCGCTGTATGTAAATGAGGAACCCCGCATTTTTTCTCCCGGAAAGGCCCTCCGGCTGTCGCCCGATGAAAACAGCCTGCATTTCAAGTTCGGGATGCTTACCAACCAAACATTTTTCTCATACGAACTGCAATATAGGCTGGAAGGCGCTGAGGAAAACTGGCAAACTTCCGGTGTAGGATCCGAAGCCTTTTATAATAAGTTGCCTCCCGGCAGTTATGCTTTTAAGGTAAGGGCAGTTGCCACCAACGCAAGCTGGGCATCGGGCGAGCAGGTAATTGAACTGGTTATAGAAAAGCCGGTATACCAAAAGCTTTGGTTTATACTGCTTGTAATCCTGCTCCTGTTGGGTCTCCTGTTTGCCATTTCCCGTTACCGGCTCCTCAAACAGCGGCAGGTGTTTCAACTGGAAACCAAAACGGCCGTACTGGAACGTGAAAAGGCTACCATTCAGTACGACAACCTCAAGCAGCAGCTTAATCCGCATTTCCTGTTTAATTCGCTTACCTCCCTTGCCGGCCTTATTGAAGCCGATCAGCAAATGGCCGGCGATTTTCTGCAACGCATGAGCGATATGTACCGGTATATTCTGAAAAGTGGCGACCAGGAAACGGTTTCGCTTGGTGATGAAATCCGCTTTGTGAAGCATTATATTGACATACAGCAAACAAGGTTTGGTGACGGCCTGATAGTGGATATCAATGTGCCGGAATCCTGCCTCAGCTTCCGTATAGCACCTGTTACCCTGCAAAACATGATCGAAAATTCTATTAAGCATAATATTGTGGATGAGGGATCGCCGCTGGTAATCCGCATTTTTATTGATAATGATTACCTCGTGGTAGCCAACAACCTCCAAAAGAAAACAATGGTAGAAGCGTCCAATAAAACCGGGTTAACGCAATTTATTTCGCTGTATAAATTCCTTTCAGAGAAACCGGTTTTGATTGTGGAAAATGATAAAGAATTTGCAGTGAGGATACCGTTATTATAAATTCCAAAAGGGAAAATTCCAAATCCGAATATTCGGATCCAAAAGGGAATGAGTCAATTGGTCAATAAGTGAATTAGTGAATAGTGAATAGAGTTTGAGGGTGTGTTAGTCCTCTGAAGGGGCAAATCGGGTGTGGTGCGCTAACATCAGCAGCCAAATCGTAAATCGTACATCATAAATCGTACATAATATGAAAGCCGTAATCATCGAAGACGAAAACATTATTGCCCGGGTGCTGGAAAGCAAGATCAAAAAAGTGGCTGATGATGTAGAAGTACTAACCATATTGCCTAGCCTGAAAACAGCACGACGCTGGCTGGAGGAAAATACCGAGCCAGACCTGATGTTTATGGATATTCAATTGAGTGACGGCGTAAGCTTTGAGATTTTTGACGAATTCCCGCTTGCCTGCCCGGTTATATTTACCACCGCCTACGATGAATACGCCATTAGGGCATTTAAAGTAAACGGAATAGACTACCTATTGAAGCCTGTAAAGGAGAATGAACTGAGTGCAGCCATTGACAAATGCAGAAAATTGACAAGTAAGCAAGATCTGCCGCAGGCTGACATGAAGGCGCTTCTTATGGCCATAACCAACCCTGGTTCTGGAATAGCCTATAAGGAAAGGTTTATAGTAAACATTAGAAACCAATGGATGCCAGTAAACGCAAGGGATATTGCTTGCTTTAACAAAGAGATACTTATTTACATTTATCTTTTAAATGGCGAAAGATATCAGATAGATTATAGCACTTTGGAGGAAATTGAAGAGTTGCTTGATCCAAAGGCTTTTTTTAGGGCGAGCCGCCAATGCATTGTAAACAGTGAGGCGGTACACACCGTGAAGCCGTTGGAGAACTCAAAACTGATTCTTAAGCTAAAAGAACCAAACCATAAGATTGAAATTGACGTGAGTAGGATAAAAAGCCCCGAGTTTAGAAAATGGTTGGACAGGTAGCTGCAAAAAGATGCCGCTTAGCTGTGTTTATTAGCTGTTGAGTGTACACAAGGCTCCGTAAAATGTAAGTGCCCGACTCTATACCGCAACACACAAGCTGGTTGATTCAAAGTTCAAATTCGTCGTCAGTGAGATACTTATCTCCAAGAATACGTTGAATACCGCACCGCAAGTTTTTATTGGGCTGGCAAACCGTACACCAGCTTATATTGGTTCAAAAACGAGGCTAATTGAAGGCTGGCAATTTTCTACTTCCACAGCCTTGGCTCCCTTATTGCGGTATTGGGTGGCAATCCACCACTGGTGCGTTGCAGCCTGCGCAGGTTACTAGCTGTCAAATCCCTACTTTTGCCGCCTAATTTTAAAATGCTACTACCCGTATGATAAGTGCACGTAACGTTACCCTAGCCTATGGCAAAAGGGTTTTGTTTGATGAAGTAAACATCAATTTTGTAAAAGGCAACTGCTACGGCGTTATTGGTGCCAATGGGGCTGGTAAAAGCACATTTTTAAAAATTTTAAGTGGCGAAATTGAGCCCAATAAGGGTACTGTGGAGATTAGCAAGGGCGAGCGGCTTGCTTTTTTGCGTCAAAACCAGTTTGAGTTTGATGAAACCACGGTGCTGCACACGGTAATGATGGGGCATAAGACAATGTGGGATGTGATGCATAAAAAAGATGCCATTTATGCCGACCCCGATGCAACCGAAGATGACTACATGCGTGCTGGCGAAATGGAAGCTGAATTTGGCGAAATGGGTGGCTACACCGCCGAAAGCGACGCTGGTAGCCTGCTGAGCGATTTGGGCGTGGCGGAGCAATACCATCAAAGCCTTATGAAAGACATCCCCAGCAACCTAAAGCTGCGGGTGCTGCTGGCCCAAGCCATTTTTGGCAACCCCGACATACTGCTGCTGGATGAACCAACCAATGGCCTCGACATTGAAACCATTGGCTGGCTCGAAAACTTTTTGGCCGACTACCAAAACATAGTGCTGGTAGTAAGCCACGACCGTCACTTTTTAGACGCCGTGTGTACCCACGTGGCCGATGTGGACCGGGCAAAAATTAAAGTGTTTACCGGCAACTACACGTTTTGGTACGAAAGTAGCCAGCTGATGGCCCGCCAAATAAGCGACCGTAACAAAAAGAACGAAGACAAGCGGCAGGCTCTACTGGATTTTATTGCCCGCTTTAGTGCCAACGCCAGTAAAAGTAAGCAGGCCACCAGCCGCAAAAAGGCTTTAGAAAAACTGGTAATTGAAGATATTGAGCCCAGCAACCGTAAATATCCGGGTATCATTTTTCAACCCCTACGCGAGGTGGGCAATCAGGTGCTAAACATTGAAGGTTTAAGCAAGAAGGTGGATGGCCGCAGCTTGTTTACCAACGTTACCTTTAGCATAAACAAAGGCGATAAAGTGGCTTTTTACAGCCGCGACCCCTTGGCCATTACCTACTTTTTTAACATCATTAATGGACTACAGCAGGCCGATAGCGGCAAAATAGAGTGGGGCACCACCGTTACCAAAGCATACTTACCGGTTGAAAATCAGGAGTTTTTTGACGCTGGTTTGCCCATGATGGATTGGCTGCGCCAGTTTGTACCCAGCCATGTAACCGACGCTGATGAACCATTTATAAGGGGCTTTTTGGGTAAAATGCTGTTTACGGGCGATGAAATTGCAAAAAAAGTAAACGTACTAAGCGGTGGAGAAAAAGTGCGCTGCATGCTTAGCCGCATGATGCTGCAAAACCCCAATTGCGTTGTGCTCGACCAGCCCACCAACCACCTCGATTTGGAAAGCATACAAGCCTTTAACGAGCAATGTGTGGAGTACAAAGGCGTGGTATTGCTTACCAGCCACGACCACACCTTTATGCAAACCGTGGCCAACCGCATAATTGAGCTCACCCCCAAAGGCATTATTGATAAGCTGTGCAGTTTTGACGATTATTTGCAAGATGAGCGGGTAAAGGCGCAGCGCGCCGAGTTTTACAGCTAAGCCTAGTAGCACTGCCATGCCAACTAGAAACCACGAAAACCCATGGCTGATGTGCCTTTGGCGCCCAGCAACTTTCAGCCTACAGCAGGGTGGGGGGCAAGGGTTTATTTACATGGGCATCAGCGGCCGTGCTTTGGTTGTTGGTCTTGGGCTTATCGAAAAATAGCATTTTAATGGAGATGATCATCATTAAAATGGCAAAAACTTTTTTCAACTTTTCATCGCTGATGCTGAGTGCCAGCTTGCTGCCAAAGAAGCTGC
>RDXD01000095.1 GCA_004292575.1 Bacteroidota bacterium | reverse complement strand
CAAAATATGGCTGGTGGTAACGCCGTCGCTCAGTTGGCGGTAAATGTTTACATCGTCGGGGTTTAGGTTATCGCCCACCCGCACTTCGCTGGTTATGCTTTGTCCGCCTTCGTTTATGCTGGCGGCGGCTATATGGCTGTGCTCGTCTATAATGCCGGGGGTTACGTGCTTGCCGGTGGCATCAATGGTGCGGGCTGTGGCATCGCTTAGGTTTTTGCCAATGGCCGCTATTTTGCCATTTTTCACCAGCACGTCGGTGTTTTCCAGCTTGCCCGCGGCATCGCTGGTCCATACGGTAGCATTTTTTATAAGCACGGTTTCGGGCTTGGGCTGGCTGGTTTGTCCGTAGTTGCCCAGCGGGAAGGTTACTGGGGCCAGTTTTATGGGGTCTTTCTTTTTGGTGCTGTCGGGCTTGGTTTCGGCGGCCTTTACCAGGGTGGCGGTCCAGGTAAGCCAGTTGCCGCTGCTATCGGTGCCCGATCCTTGCCACACAGTGCCATTGCTTACACCACTCAGCCGGGTGGCATTGGCAGGCAGGCTTTCGGGCATGGCCATGGTGCCACGGGTGCCGGCCATGCCTGCGGGGCGCTGCTGGGCGCGGGCGGTATCGGTTGGGCTGCCTGTGGGCGGCATGGCTGGCATGGCCGGTTTGGCCCGCGCTGGCTTGGGTGCATAGCTTAGCTTCACCATTTTGCCATCAAACGTCAGCTTGCTGTTCAGGGTGTCTTTGGCTATTACGCTGGCACTGCTGCTGCTTTTTACCTCCAGCGTGTAGGTATTGGAGCCGCCCGGCCCGGTTACCACCAGGTTGTAGGTGCCGTTGGCATTGTTCCAGCCGTCCTCTTTTACCGCGTATTTTTCGCCATTCACCCAGTTGTGCATCAGGGTGGTTTTTTCGGCAAAAATGGGTCCGTTGGTTATTAAAAAGTTGGCCAGCTTGCCCGGTTCCAGGCTACCCACTCTGTCGTACACACCCAGCATTAGGGCAGGGTTTTTGGTAAGGGCGTTCATGGCTGCCGTTTCGCTTAGGCCGTGGTCTATGGCTTTGCGTAAGTTGGCCATAAATGCGCTTGGGCTGCGCAGGTCGGCTGTGGTAAGGCAAAAGTTGATGTTGTTTTTTTCGAACATGGCGGCATTGGCCGGGGCCATTTCCCAGTTTTTCATATCGGCCAGGCTTACTACGCGGGCATCGTTGGGGTCTTCCACATCCATAGCCTGCGGATAGTTTAAACTAAGTATAAATGCTGCCTTGGTGGCTACCATTTCGGCCATGCGCTGGTACTCGTTGCCGCCCGCCTTTATAATGTATTGCACGCCAAATTCGTCGCCAATTCTATCGGCGCGCAGGCAGGTCCATTTGTCGGTAGCCTCAAATATTTGGGGTATGCCCTGGTTGTTGTTCCAAGCCTGTAAGCTCAGGTTCATGCCCTCTTTGCTGGCGTTGTTTTTATACCAGGCGGCATCCAAATAGGTTTGGCGCAGCAGCGCAATGCTACCCATCATGCTGCTGGGGTAGCTTTGGGTGCTGGTGCCCCGGTTAAATGCATAGTGGGCGCTGGCCTTATCTTTTATCACCATGGCGTTCTCCTTATCGGCCCCCAGCAATACCAGCGCACCTGTGCCGCGGGCAATGCCATCTTTTTGGTGGGTAAGCACCGTGCCAAACCCGCTTTCGCGTAGGGTTTTTGCCTTGGCCTCATCGGTAGTAAATATGCGGGCGGCATCCACATCGGCCTTTATGGCTTGGTTCCAGCCATAGGCGCCTTTCTGATTGTTGGTTAGCTGGGCCGGGGCGTTAAAGTTGAAGCCACCACCACGTGCGGCAGCGGGTATGCCATAGTCGGTGTACAAATCAATAAACGATGGGTAAATGAATTTGCCACTGCAATCTATCACTACCGCGTCTTTGGGTACGGCGGCCCCGGCGGCAGCGGCCACTATTTTACCCTCCCTTATCACCAAAGTGGCGTTGCTAAGTGTGGTATTGGCATCTTTTACCACAGTGGCATTGGTAAAGGCATAGCAGCCGCTGCGCTTGTCGGCTACGCCATTTGTAGGAAAAGTTTCCTGTGCCTGTGCTACCGCGGTACAGCAAAGTGCAGCCCAAAGTAGCGTTCGCTTTCTCATCATCATGGCTTGTGTTTATGTTTTGTGGGGTGAAAATAGATAACAAATTGTTAAGACGCCGTTTGCATATATATCAATTTGCAACCGGTAAAAAAACATGGTGTACCGCTATGGCGGCCTCCTGTTCCTATATGCTTATAAAATCAATTGGGTTGGGATGGCTTGGTTAAGGCTGGGTGGCTTTTGAAATGGCCCATGCAGCGCGTCTGTTTTTGTTTGCATCCAAACAGGTTATTTTATGAATTGACGCTAGAACCAAAGAAATACTCACTTGGGGGTATTTTTCAACTGGCTCGCCAAAGCCACATGCGTACTAAAATCAATAAGCAGATACGGTTATGAAACAATCTACAACCAAACTGGCACTTTTTCTGAGCTTAATGGCTCTTTCATTAATGGGCGAAGCCAA
>RDXD01000456.1 GCA_004292575.1 Bacteroidota bacterium | reverse complement strand
TGAGAAAGCCCAGCGGCTGATACATCCAGTTCCAACCATTTTGCTGCTGAGAAATGACGATATCGCGAAGGCTGAGCGAGCCCGACACAAAAATGAGCGCTATAATGGATAGGCCCATAGCAAGCTCATATGAAATGTTTTGCGATGCACCCCGAATGGCTGCCAGCAGCGAAAACTTATTATTTGACGACCAGCCACCGATCATTACCCCATACACACCTAGAGATACCACGGCAAATATGTACAACATCCCAATGTTAACGTCGGCTATTTGAAGGCTAATTTCTCTACCGCCCAAAACCAACTTGTCGCCCCATGGTATAACAGCACTGGTCATTACTGCTGCTAACATGGCTAAGCAAGGGCCCAATACAAACAGCACTTTGTTCGATTTTGATGGAATGATTTCCTCTTTCGAGAACAGTTTTATGGCATCTGCAATGGGTTGCAAGAGGCCAAACCAACCAAATCGGTTAGGTCCTGGTCGGTCTTGCAGCAAGCCGGCAACCTTTCGCTCGGCGTAGGTGCTGTACATCGCTACACCCAGCGATACCGATACCACGGCTACAATCAGTAAAAGTTTCTCAAATACTAAAGCCCAATCAATTTGGATGGCTAAACTGGTCATATATCCTTTTTGATGATTATAAGTGCAACATTAGTCTTTTTGGCAGTAGCACTTCAGCAACAATGGCTTGGAAGCCAGTGCCCAAGAAATTATTTTTCAAACACGGCACTGGTAGCGGGCCCTGCAATGGCGCTTAACTCTACACCTGCTTTGTTTACTTCGCTTACACTGTGTATGTCCATCAGCAACCGAGGTGCCAAGCCGCCCATCACTTTTTGGATGGTCTCCTTTGGCTTTACCAAGTTTTCATACTTGCCCTGACCAATTACACTGATTCGAGCAATGGGTGCCAAGCCTTCCAAAGTCCAATCTGAAGCCTTCTTTTTTTCGAAACGGCAGGTGTTGCAAATCCAACCAGTTTTGCCGGTTTTACTGCTCGGCAATATCTCGCCCCACTCGTCTTTGCGTGCTGTAACTCTAAACACCTCGTCGCCACGCATCCATACGGTTACCTCGCCGCAGCAAGTATCGCAATCGCGATGAGCATTCACCGGTTTTGTAAACCACACCCGATTTTTGAACCTAAATGTTTTGTCGGTAAGGGCCCCTACGGGACAAACGTCGATTACATTGCCAATAAAGTCGTTATCGAGGCTTTTTTCAATATAAGTGGCAATTTCGGCATGGTCGCCCCGGTCAAGCACACCGTGCACTCTTTTTTCGGTAATCTGATCGGCCGTAAATACGCAACGGAAACACATGATGCAACGCGTCATGTGCAATTGAATGTAAGCCCCGAGGTTATGTTTTTTAAAGGTACGACGCTGAAATTCATAGCGTGTGCCTACTGCACCGTGCTCGTACCCTAAATCTTGCAGGTGGCATTCGCCAGCCTGGTCGCAAACCGGGCAGTCCAGGGGGTGATTAAGCAGCAAAAACTCTACCACGCCAGCGCGGGCATCAAGCACCTTTGGACTGGTAATGTTTTTTACTTCCATGCCATCCATTACATTGGTTCGGCAGCTGGCCACCAGCTTTGGCATGGGCCGCGGGTCTTTATCGCTTCCTTTACTTACCTCAACCAAGCAAGTGCGACACTTGCCACCGCTACCCTGTAGCGGCGTATAAAAACACATTGCCGGCGGGGCTACTTCTCCACCAATTTTTCTTGCGGCAGCCAGTATGGAGGTACCGGCGGGTACCTCAACCGTAATGTTGTCGATGGTGACTTTTAGTAATGGTGTCTCAGACATGTCTTAATGCATTTATATCTACCGAGTAATTCTTTTCCTTTAGCAAAGTTATCCATCCCTTTAGTTTTCGCACACTTTTGTTGGTTTCTCTTTCCTTCAAAATTTGAAAGAGAGACCTTAAGCCGGCGTTTTTCAAGCTTGATAACGACTTCGTATACTTTCGTAACGCCTCCAATTCAAGTGGAACATCACCGTTATCAATTTTTTCATCTTTACAAACCTTAATAATCCACATTTCGAGAGCGGGGCAAATTTGGATAATCCAGTGATGTGTTTCGCCCCTGAATTGGCGCCACAATCTCAAATCACCCACCACTTCATCTATCAACTCAAAATGCTCTAAATACTTGATCGTCCTTTTATCGTCATCAATGACCCCCAGCCCGAATCCTTCCAATTTTTTTAACGTTTGCTCTACTTTAAAGCAATTATGCTGATGGTTGTAGCCCTTTGCAGTTGGCACCAAAGTCTGAATCAGCAAGGTATCAGCATAGCACTCAGGAATGATGGACTTGTCCATTCTCAAGATAGCTTTCCAAGTTAAAAAACAAATCGATGCCGTACTGCCTCACCTCAATCAACTCATCATGTGATAATCCACGAACCATCGTTTCGCCATCTTCATACCCTACTAAATACACCGACAAATCATCGCCTGCCTCCAAAATCAACTCGTCAAGTACATACGGACTATGTGTAGCTATGAAGTACTGATTTGTTTTGTCGGATAACAATTCGCCGGTTAACTTTTTGATGTAAGGGGGAAACATGTGAGCTTCCGGTTCTTCAAAAATCAAAATAGAATTCTGGTTGCTCAATACTGCTGCCTCAAAGAAAATTAGTCGCTGTAGGGTATCAGCCACCAGTTTATATGGTATGGTAAAAATGCCCTGTTTTGTCCGCTTTAAAATTGTAAATTTCTGCTCCCGAGAATCGAACAGGATTTCCATGTTGTAAAACTCAAACAATTGACTTACCGAGGCCCTCAGTTTGTCGTTTGAGGAAATGACGTCGAATATATTTTCGCCAAAGGGCATAGCAAGCGTTTGAGACTGGTTCCTTTCGTAGTCAACACTTTTCTTGAAATCGTACTTTAAAAACCTACGAGTGGGAGCCTCGAATGCGGTCCAAGTACCTCTGAAGTCTTCAAACTTTTTTGTAGTAGTATTATAGTTAAAGGCTATTGCAGGGCGGTTTACATACTTGATTTGGTTGTTCTTTTCGGCCTTACTTTCTGACTCGGCCGCTATATAACTTCTGTTGTCGTGCCGTTCAAACTTCAAAAATGAGCCATCGTACTTCAATCGAATCCTTGCTTGCTCATCAAGTTTGATTTCGGCGGCCTCACTGATACTTCCATTAAAAAACACCGTTGACGTTTCTTCAAACCTCATAGCGTCGTGAAAGAAGAACTTATCATTTTCTACACAAAATAGACCCAAAGCCTCAAGTATGTTACTCTTGCCCACGTTGGGATAACCTATAAACACATTAATCTTCCTGCATTCGTCAATTTTTACATGACGAATAGACTTGAAGTTTTTTATCTCTATGTGTTTAATTTTTTCCAATGACTAATGTTGAATACGTTTATCATGCTACCACTTGTAGCTCATCAGCATAATGTGCCAAGCCAAAGTTACGGGTTTGGCACACTTCCGGGTTAGCAACATGCCATTCAAACTCATCTCTAAAGTGGCGAATGGCAGCAGCTACGGGCCAGGCAGCAGCGTCACCCAACGGGCAAATGGTATTGCCTTCAATTTTACGTTGAATATCCCAAAGCAGGTCTATATCGCTGCTTTTACCCTGTCCACGATCAATTTTCAGCAAGATTTTCTCCATCCAACCCGTACCCTCGCGGCAGGGGCTGCACTGGCCACAGCTTTCATGGCGGTAAAAACGGGCCAATGTGTAAGTGTTTTTTACAATGCACTGGTCTTCATCAAGCACTATAAAACCACCACTGCCCATCATGCTGCCACTGGCAAAGCCACCATCGCTAAGGCTTTCGTAATTCATATATCGAGTTTCGCCCTTAGCCGTTTTTAGCAATAAATTGGCTGGCAAAATGGGCACAGAGGAGCCGCCAGGAATGCAGGCTTTCAATCGCTTACCATTTTTGATGCCACCGCACCATTCATCGCTATAAATAAACTCTTCCACACTTATGGTCATGTCCATTTCATATACACCAGGCTTATTGATGTTGCCACAGGCTGAAATAAGCTTCGTGCCTGTGGACTTGCCCACGCCAATTTTGGCATACTCTTCGCCCCCATCATTTATAATAGGAACAACTGCGGCAATAGTTTCCACGTTGTTCACCACAGTAGGACAGTCCCACACACCTTTAACAGCCGGGAACGGGGGCTTTATGCGCGGATTGCCACGTTTTCCTTCTAAGCTCTCTAGCAGAGCGGTTTCCTCGCCACAGATGTAAGCACCTGCACCACGCTGCACATATATTTCCAAATTGTAGCCACTACCCAAAATGTTGTTCCCCAGCCAACCATGGTGTTTGGCCTCTGCAATGGCGTTTTCTAAAATTTGGGTAATCCAAGCGTATTCGCCCCTTATGTAGATGTAAGAAGTATTAGCGCCCAAAGCAAAGCTGCTGCAAATCATGCCCTCTATGAGCAAGTGGGGCAAAAACTCCATTAAATAGCGATCTTTAAAAGTACCGGGTTCGCTCTCATCGGCATTTACCACCAAATAGCGGGGTACGCCTTCGGGTTTTGCCAAAAAGCTCCACTTCATACCTGCTGGAAATCCTGCACCACCCCTACCCCGTAAGCCGCTTTTCTTTACCTCTTCGGTCACCGCGTCGGGCGTCATGGTTTTCAACGCTTTCTCCACACTTCGGTACCCGCCTTCGCGGCGATACACATCATAGGTTCTTATGCCTTCTACATGCGCTTTTTCTAGTAGTAATTTACGGGCCATTGATATTAAATTTAACGCGTTCTCAATTCTTTTAAAAATACAAATTGTCCTTTCGTCCCTTAATTATACTGCGCTTTGGTTTGCCACTCGCCCTGCCGTTTTCTTTCCCAATTTGCTGAGCTTTGATTTTTGAACTAGTCTCGCTACATTATGCGATAGATATTGCTAACGCAGAACACTAGCGTGGCAAACCATCCCAAGCCCTTTGCGCATCTACCTTTAATTATTAGTTCAAGTGTCCGGCTTGTTTGCGGCATTCTTCAATTATGGCATCAACTTTTTCCTTGGTTAGATGCTCCCTATACGTTTCACCCATTTGCATCATGGGAGCGTATCCGCAAGCACCCAAGCACTCTACGGGCTTTAGTGTAAACAGGCCATCGGGTGTAGTTTCGCCTGACTTTATACCCAACTTTTGCTTGATGTAATCTATAATATCATCGGCACCGCTCACCATACATGGCCCAGTTTGGCACACCTCCAGCAAATGCTTACCCACGGGCTTTAGGTTGAACATGCTATAAAAAGTGGCCACTTCGTACACTTCAATGGGTTCTAATTGCAGCAAGCTAGCCACATAATCCATAGATTCTGCGCTTAGCCAACCTTGTTGTTCCTGCACCATGTGCAGCACCGGTATTAACGCGCTTTTTTGCTTCCCTGGTGGGTAGCGTGTAACAATTTCTTTTACTTTTTCCAATTTTTGGGGCGAAAACTCAATCATATCAGCCTTTTTTCTTTAATAGTAATCTTAATGTTTGGCATTATTCGGTCTCTGAACCTTTTCAACTAAATTATTAATCCTGCCATTTCGTTTATAAAAACTTACTACAACTTGCAAACCGAATCCCTTGAATGCTGGGCTTAAGTTACTCACTATGCATCCATTTCACCAGCAATCAAATTCAGGCTACTCAGCGTTACAATGGCATCACTAAGCATGCTACCTTTTGAAATTTCCTTATAAATTTGATAGTAAATGAAACAGGGGCGCCTAAAATGCAGCCTAAATGGCGTACGACCACCATCGCTGATGAGATAGAAACCCAATTCGCCATTGCCACCTTCTACAGCTTGGTAAACCTCACCTTTTGGTATGGTGGTTTCGCCCATAATAATTTTGAAATGGTAGATTAGTGCCTCCATTTTAGTGTACACATCGGCTTTTTCGGGCAAATAGTACTCTGGCACATCGGCATGAAACACATCGTTTTCTGTGCCTTTCATGTCTTGTACTTTACGATAAGCCTGTTCTATAATGCGTAAGCTTTGCCACATTTCGCCGTTGCGCACCATAAAGCGGTCGTAGTTGTCGCCTGTGGTACCCACGGGAATATCAAATTCAAAATCTTGGTAGCTGCTGTAAGGATTTGCTACACGTACATCGTAATCAATGCCCGCCGCCCTCAGGTTAGGTCCGGTTACACTATAAGCCAGCGCCATTTCTTTTGAAAGCGGGCCTCCGCCTTGGGTGCGCTCCATAAAAATGCGGTTGCGGTTGAAAAGTCGCTCAAACTCATTCAGCACCTTCGGGTATTCTTTCAGAAATTTCTCCAGTTTTTGAAAAGCAATCTCGTTAAAGTTGCGCTCAAACCCGCCAATACGGCCAATATTGGTAGTAAGGCGGCTGCCGCAAACTTCTTCATAAATTTCATAAATCAGCTCGCGATACTGCATCACGTATAAGAAGCCTGTAAATGCGCCAGTATCCACACCAACAATGCTGTTGCAAATGAGGTGATCGGAAATGCGGGCCAACTCCATAATTATAACACGCAGATAATCAACTCGTTTGGGGGTTTGTACACCCAGCAGCTTTTCGCAGGTAAGGTGCCAGCCCATGTTATTAATGGGGCTACTGCAATAGTTTAATCTGTCGGTAAGCGTGGTTATTTGGTATAGAGGCCTGCGCTCGGCAAGCTTTTCAAAGGCCCTATGAATATAACCTACGGTTTGCTCGCTATCCACAATGGTTTCGCCATCCAATTCCAAAATATTTTGGAACACACCATGGGTGGCAGGGTGTGTTGGCCCAAGGTTCATGGTGGTGGTTTGCTTGTGCAAATTCCCCTCGGGCAGTGGTATATGGTTTACAGCTAAGTTATCTGTCATAAATGGGTTATCAACTATTGAGCAATGAAGAAACTGAAAAAACTTGCCGCTTACACACGGCAGGCCTTTTGGCCTTAGTAATTGGAGCCGCCCCTGCCAAACATTTCATCGTCTTTATCAATACGGCTTTGGTCTTCAAGCGGATACTGTTTGCGTAGCGGAAAATAGTCCATTTCGTCAACATTTAAAATGCGCTTGAGGTTAGGATGGCCCAAAAAATTAACGCCATAGAAGTCATAGGTTTCACGCTCCATCCAATTAGCACCGGCAAACACGGTGGTAGCTGTTTTTACTTCGGCCAAATCGGCATCGGTAAACACCTTGAACCTTAACCTCACATTGTCAACCAAGTTGTGCAAGTGGTACACCACCGCCAATTCCTCGCCCTTGCGGTTGGGGTAATGAACGGCACACAAATCGGTAAGGAAGTTAAAGGCCAGCGTTTCGTCATTTTTTAAAAAATACAACACTTCAGTATTGAGGTGCTTGGGTGCTGTAAATGTGAGCAGACCAAACTGCTCTTCCCAACTGCTTAGGGCATCGGGAAACTCAGCGGTCAATTTGTCTTTAACGAGTGAATTGGTAAGCATGGATTTAAACATGTTTTAAAAAGAAACACCTCTACTGAATGCCGTACTCTGCCAGCAGGGCTTGGTACTGCGGGCTATTACGCCTGCGTACACTTTCGTTGGCCACTAAATCTTGTACCCGCATAAAACCATCCAAGATGGCTTCGGGGCGTGGTGGGCAGCCCGGCACATACACATCTACCGGAATAACCTGATCTATACCTTGAAGCACGCTGTAAGTGTCAAAAATACCGCCACTGCTGGCACAGGCCCCTACCGCAATTACCCAGCGGGGTTCTGCCATTTGTAGATACACCTGACGCAAAACAGGTCCCATTTTTTTGGCAATGGTACCCATTACCATTAGCAAATCGCACTGGCGGGGGCTAAAACCAACCCTTTCGCTACCAAAGCGGGCCAAATCGTAGTGACTTGCCATGGTGGCCATAAACTCGATGCCGCAACAACTGGTGGCAAAGGGCAATGGCCAGAGACTGTTTTTACGACCCATGCCCACCAGTTCGCTTAGCTTGGTCATAAAAAAGCCTTCGCCCTCAACACCTGGCGGAGGCTCAATCATCTTTACATTGGTACTAAAACGCACCGGACGCCCGGTCAGCACCTCATTCACTACAGGAGCGTTGTTATCGGCCATAAAACTTAAAATTTAAAACGTTTATAACAGTACCGGTCAATATTTGGTTGCCGAAGCATTGCAAAAAGAAAGTTATCCTTCCCACTCGAGTGCACCCTTTTTAATAACATAAATGAATCCACACAAGAAAAAGGACACAAACATGACCACCGCCATAAAACCCGACCAACCCAGCGCCTTAAAATTAACGGCATAGGGATAAAAGAATATTACCTCCACATCAAACAAAACAAACAGGATGGCCACCAAAAAGTATTTAACCGCCATGGGTTGGCGTGCATTACCCACTTGTTCAATGCCGCTCTCAAAGTTGTCTAATTTATCGGCGGTAACACGCTTAGGCCCTAAAAAGTGGCTAGCGCTTATCATAACAGCCACAAAGCCGATGGCAAAGAGCAACTGCAGGCCAATGGGCAAGTACTGAGCCGGCGTGGCTGCTGCGTCGAGTAAGATGTGGAACATAGGCTTAGTAATTGCGGCAAAAATAAGTGTGTACGAGCAAATTTGCGGAGGTGCAAGGCTATTTAAAAAAAGAAATCCCTCTGCACCGTTGCACAGAGGGATAAAAACCTTTTAGAAACTGGATTTCAACCGCTATTTCGACTTTGCCCCATTGGGTTTGGGAGCAGCCGGTTTCTTTTCGGGTGCCTGGCGAACCGCAGGTGGCGCCAAAAACCGCTCGGATATTTCCTTGGCCTGCAAACCATAAACATTACCCGGCTCAAGGGTCAAAATGGCATTTGCACTTTCGAGCGCCTTGTTATATTCCTTAGACTTTGTTAAGTAATAAACAATTTTGTAACCAGCGTTGAAGATGATTTTTTTTCTGTTTTTTGCCGTGTCGCCCATTAGGAATTGGCTCTGACGGTCCACGGCAGCAATGGCGGTTCCTTTTGAAGTGTCTGAATCTTGGGCAACGGCTGCGTTTCTAAAAAAGGTGTAACCCTGCGCCTGATCGGGAAACAGATTGATATAAGTGTCCGATATGCGCATTGCATCTTCGTACTTTTTACTTTTCATGGCTGCATCTGCCATAAAAAACAGATTTCTAGCACTATTATCTGGGCTTAACTGATAAGCTTTATCCAACCACCGAAATTGTGCTTCGGCATTGCCAACAGCCGCATAGGCGGCTGCCATCTGTTTCATAATTTCTATTTTGTTGGCTACACTGGTATCGGCTGCAACCGCTTTTTCCACGGCAGCATCTGCTTGCGCCTCATTTCCAGGCACACGCAAATACGTTTTAGCCGACATGGAATAGTCATCAACGCTGATTTTCTCTGGCTGTTCGGTTTGCATGTACCGTTCCATGGCGTTCTTGGCGGCTATACTATCATTTAGGCGGTCGTAATTGAATGCAAACAACTTATTGAGCTTGGGGTAGCTTGTGCCGTTTAAACCTGCTTCAATGGCTTTTGCAGCATCAAGGCTTTCTTGGTATCTACCAGCTCTAAACAGGTAGTCAGCGGCAAAATAGCTGGTTTCCAAGTCTTTATCAGCAGTAGCAACATATTTATCAAGGTATTCCTTGGCCTTATTTACATCACGATTTTGGTAGTAAGTGTATAGGCTTAGGTAAGCGGGTGCATGATCGGCATCCACCTCAATAGCCTTGTTATAGTTTTCCAGTAGAATTGAGGTATTCTTTTGGCTTTCAAACAGTTTGCCGATACGTACGTAGGCTCGGGCATGCTTTGGATCGCGGAATAGTGCTTCGTCAAGTGCTTTTTTGGCATTTCCACCATTGTCGGGCCCACGTTTAAGGTAAGCAATAGCCATACTCACCATTGGTTCTGGGTTGGTAGGGTCCAACTCCGCAGCTTGCTTTAGGCATTGGATACCGTACTCAGCATCGCCAAACTCGCTGCTACCATCGGCATTGGCGCGTCCAATAGCCGCCAGCACGTTAGCATCACCATAATTCTTGTTCTTTTTATTTTTTGTGGTTGCTAAGGCGGCATCAAAATGAGCGCGGGCTTCGGCGTTTTTCTTTTCCAGCAACTCCACATGGCCTGCACCAACCACAATAAGTGGATTCTGCGTTGTGGCAACCATAGCTTTGGCGTAGTGGGCTTTGGCACCAGCCAAATCGTCGGCCGCTAACAGGGTTTGACCAAGCCAGTAGTTTGCTTCAACATCGGCAGGATTAGCAGTTAGCAGCTTTTCAAACACCTCTTTCGCACTCTTTGTGCGCTGGTGGTATAAAAACCGCCTCCCGTCTTGCTGGGTTTGGGCAAAAAGCAAAGCAACACCAAAGATTGCCGAGAGAGATAAAAACAAGCGCTTCATGTTAGAACAGTGGTTTTTATTTAAAAATGATAACTACAAGTGTAGAGCCTTTTTTCGTTATAAATACACGGTGGGCGAAAATAGTTTGTATAATTTTAACACAAACCATTACCCGCCAGAAAAGTTTACTATTTTATCTCCATTTCACGCACCTCAAAGTTCATTCGTGCCGGTAGCAAGTAAGCCCGTTTAAATATGAGCTGTCCGCGCTCATAAATCATAAAGTGCATAAAGCCCTTTCCCAAGCCGTTATAGTTTTCTTTGAGTATGTAGTACAAATTACGAATAAAGGGGTAGCGGCCCATAGCAATATTAGCCTGATAAGGCTTGGTGTAGGGTTGTTCGGGATACTTATCGGCACGGATAGAAGCAATGCTGATTTTCTTCAAAAAGCTTAACTGCTCAGGGTCGTCCTCGTTACCTATCCAGTTTACGCCCACCATACCAATGGTATTGGGTGTATTGCTGACATAGTTTATTACCTCAAGGCTGCCTTTTGCCGCTGTAACGGTCTTACTAAGTGTGGCGCCGCGCAGTATGCTGTCGATGGCATAGCGCACCGTACTGGTAGCACTTAGGCCATCCATTACAATTTTGTATGGGTATTTGCTGGTTCCTTCTAGCATTTGTTTTACCTCGTCGGGGGTAAAAACTGAATCTTTGTTGTTCTTGTTGATGACGAGTGCCACGGCATCAAATGCTAAAATTCCGAACGATGGCTTAAATTCAAGACGCTTTTTAAACAAGCTGACCTCTGCTTCAGAAAGCCCCCTTGTTACAATCACCATGCGGGTGCTGTCGCTGTTTAGGTCTTTTAAACAATCGGCCTCGGGCTTGTACTCGGCTATGATTTTAGTGTTTGGGAAGGCGGCTTCATACACTTTTATCTGACTGTCTATCACCGGTTTAAATGACTCATCTACGCTTATCCGAATAACACCCTTCGCCGGTGTATCGTTTGTGGGCTTCACCGTTGAAGTGCTATCGGGACGGGATCCACAGGCCACTCCAAACAGCACCAGACAAACGCTGAAGGCCAAAAGCATGATTGAAGAAGCGCCTTTATTTGAAAAATTAACCATTAAGATTGCCCATTTTTAAAGATGACAAAACCACGATAAGCCCTGAAAACAGCGTAGAAAATGAAAAGCACACCGACAATCCACCTTATGCTTCCCTGCAAAAAAAGATTATCGGCAAAATAATCGTACCCGAGCACCTTTTTGGAAAACATGATAAACAAGCCAAAACACGACATCAGTATCGCCATAAAAAAATCAAGCATTCCTCTAAAATTCAATTTGTTGCGCATTTTGCTGATATCGGATTTTTAGATTAATGAGAACTTATTACCCTTTTGGCCGGCAATTTAGGCATTTACGGCAAAAAAATCTACCAACCGCCCCTTGCTTACCGTGCTAACCACACAATTGATACTGTTTTTCGATACGTGAGTAATGAGATAACGGCGCCATCCGATTTCCATAAAAAACACATCACACTAGAAACCTGCTACCTTTGCGGGGTTAAAAAACTTGAGTTTGAAAATATTAATGGTGTGCTTAGGCAACATTTGTCGCAGTCCGCTGGCCGAAGGTATAATGCAACAAAAAGCACAGCGTGCTGGACTAAACTGGACCGTTGACAGTGCTGGAACTGGTGGCTGGCAACGTGGCGAAAGCCCCCACAAGCTATCGGTGCAAATAGCTGCGCAACACGGTATAGACATAAGCCACCAAAAGGCGCGGGCATTTGAACCGGCCGACATGCAAGTGTTTGATTTGGTGTTTTTTATGGACGAAGACAACCTTACAGATGGACGAAGAATAGCGGGCAATTTGTGGAATAACAAGAAGGCTGCGCTCTTAACAAAGGCACAATGGCCCAACAAAAAGGTAAATGTACCCGACCCCTACTATGGTACCTTTGCCGACTACGAAACTGTGTACCAGATGATTGATTCGGCCTGCGAGGCAATCATACATAGTTACCAACGTTAATCCATTTGAGCCAGCACGCCCCCTTTTGTTTACAAGCAATATTTGGTACAGCTAAACAGATGGGGGTAAACAGTTGGCTATACAGAAAAAGAAAATGCTGAAAACTTTAAACTGCTCCACAACAGAATAAGATGAAACCGAGTCTACCACAAGGCACCCGCGATTTTGGTGCAGACGTATTGCGTAAGCGCCAATACATAACCAGCACCATAAAAGCGGTATTTGAAACATACGCCTTTGAGCCATTGGAAACGCCCGCCTTTGAAAACCTAGATACGCTGGTGGGAAAATATGGCGAGGAAGGCGATAAGCTGATGTTTAAAATATTGAACAATGGCTTAGAACGGCCCGAAAAACACGAGCAAGCCAGGGCCGATTTTGAAAAAATATTGGCTGGAAAAAGCAATAGCCAGCTTACCGAAAGGGCGTTGCGCTACGACCTTACGATTCCGTTTGCCCGCTATGTAGCCATGAACATTGGCCAACTTACGTTGCCTTTTAGGCGGTACCAAATACAACCAGTGTGGCGTGCCGACAGGCCGCAGCGGGGACGCTACAGAGAGTTTTACCAGTGTGATGCCGATGTGGTGGGCAGCCAAAATGGCCGCAATGAGGTAGAATTGGTGCAATTATAT
>RDXD01000094.1 GCA_004292575.1 Bacteroidota bacterium | reverse complement strand
TGAAGAATTCAGCAAAGGGGGTGGAAGCCTAGCTGCCTCATTCAGCCATTAAGCGCTTTGCCCTAAAGCACCATCTTTCATTTGCTTGGCCAAGGGGGCTCCCAAATAGCGTTCAATGCCATAATGCACGGCATAAATGGCAGGCGTAAGTGCCACCGCCACCACAAACTTGTAAATGTAGTTGCCGGTGCCCACGCTAAGCAACTGCTGCAGGCTCCATGGGGCACCCTGGCTGGGCTGTAGCAGCGGGCCAATGTAAAAAGCAATGCCCAACACCACAAAACTGTCGATAAGCTGGCTTACCAGCGTGCTACCGGTGCTGCGCAGCCAAATGTACTTTTCGCCGGTTAGCTTTTTTATGCGGTGAAAAACCATCACATCTAAAATTTGGCCTATGAGAAAAGCCACCAGCGAACCCACAATAATCCACAGGCCTTGGCCAAACACCGCACTAAAGGCCAGCTGCATATCGGCCACACCCGTAGCGGCTTTGCTGCCTGGCCACCACGATGCGGGCACTAACCGAATGGCCACAAAAAACAGCACAAAAGCATAGCTGATGAGTATGGCCGCCATATAACTTAGGAAGCGCACCCCTTTGTAGCCGTAGTACTCGTTAATGATGTCGGTCATAATAAACACCACCGGCCACAGCAAAACGCCCGCAGTAAGGTTAAACGAAAAAGGGGTGGAAAACAGCACCAGATTCACCGGCTGCATGCCCAGCGAAGCCTCCAGCGAAAAAATTTTGACCCCAATAAACTCCGCTATCAGCGCATTGGCTATAAAAAAAACACCCAATACCATAAACAAGCGGGTGGCCTTGTTGCTAAGTATGTTCTGTATCATAGTAAGAAAACTAAAATGGAAATAAGTTGTGCAATACCTGTAACGCCATTAAAAATAATCCATGGTGGAGCAATACCCTCCAACCGCACAAAAAACAGTCTACTCATCCATAATAAATTGATTATCAATGCCATGGTGGCCATCACCACCACCGTGCTTACCACGGCATGGGGTAGCAAAACAGCCACATTTACATACCGTACGCCCAGCACCAACCAAAAGCAAATGTTGCAAATAACCGTAAGTTTAGAAAATTGAGCAGACATGCCAGACCCTAGTGAATAGATTTGGGGTAAAATAACATTATTTTGCCCGCACCAACGGCAGCAACTACAAACTTTGCTGCCCTATACCCAAAAATACACCACAAATGAAACTGGATTGGAAAAAACTGCTGCCACACGCCGTGGCCATCGCCATATTTCTTGCCGTAGCCTGTTTGTACTGCCTACCCGCTCTTCAGGGTAAGGTTATTGAAAGCCACGACTGGACCTCGTGGACCAGCATGAGCAAAGACGCAGAAAACTATGCGCTAAAACACGGTGTGTACCCACAGTGGACAAACGGCATTTTTAGCGGCATGCCATCTTACCAAATTGCCTTTAACACCAATGCTTACATAGGTTGGTATTTGCCCAGAATACTTACGCTGGGCCTACCCACGCCGGTTAGCTACTTCTTTTTGGCCTGCATTTGCTTTTACCTGCTGGCGGTGGTGCTGCGGCTACGCACGGTGGTGGGCATACTGGGTGCCCTGGCCTTTGCCTACGCCACTTACAACCCCGTTATCATATCGGTAACGCACCACACCAAAATGATTTCAATAGCCCTTATGCCCGGTGTATTGGCAGGGTTGTTTTTAATTTTCGATAAAAAATATTGGATAGGCGCAGACATAACCGCCCTTTTTGTGAGCATGCTGGTGGCCACCAATCACTTGCAAATAACCTACTACACGTTTATAGTGGTGGGTGCCATGGGCATATCTTACGCCGTGTACTACCTGGTAAACAAGCAGGTAAAGCAACTGCTGCTGGCCGCCTTATTCGGTGTGTTGGGCATTGGGCTGGGTGTGCTAAGCAATGCAGTGCAGTTGTTTACCACCTACGATTATGCCAAGGCCACCATCCGCGGCGGATCGGCACTGGCAGCCACCGACAGCACCGCTGGCGCAGGTGCCAAGGTGGACGGCTTAGACAGCAGCTATGCCATGAGCTACAGCATGAATATACCCGAGCCACTGGTGCTGGCGGTGCCCCGCTTGTTTGGCGGTAGCGATGCCGATCCACTACCCGAAAACGGTGAGTTGGCCGAAGTATTTGGGCAATACCCCGGTTTGGCGCAGCAGTTTCCTGCCGGCGCTTACTGGGGAGGCATAGGCGGCACATCGGGGCCTCCTTACTCGGGTGCCGTGGTATGTGTGCTGGCCATTTTTGCCATGTTTGTAGTGCCGGCCAAACACAAGTGGTGGATGGCCGCTACCATAGCACTGTCCTGTATAATGAGTTGGGGCGGATATTTTTATGCCTTCAATGGCTTTTTGTTTGAACACCTGCCCTTTTACAACAAGTTTAGAGCACCCAGCATGGCGCTGGTTATAGCCCAACTGTTGCTGCCGGTGCTGGCAGCACTGGGTACCAATGCCATTTTAGATGCGCAATTCAGCTTTAAAACCCACCAAAAAGTCATTAAACAAGG
>RDXD01000455.1 GCA_004292575.1 Bacteroidota bacterium | reverse complement strand
TGTAAAGTATGGTATGATGACCGACGATAAGTTTTACGAGAAAGCCAAAAACTTTATGGTAATGCAAGATGTGGGCAGCGGCAACTTTATGACCATTGAGGAATACAAAACCGCGGTGGAAAACATACAAGTAAACAACGAAAAGAAAACCATTGTGCTGTACACCACCGATGCGGTGCAGCAAGACAGCTATGTGCAGGCGGCCCGTGGCAAGGGCTACTATGTGGTGAAGCTAAACGATTTGATTGATGCCAGTTGGATTGGCCAAATGGAATCGAAACTACAGAACGTGCAGTTTGTGCGGGTAGATGCCGATATAGCCGAAAATCTAATAGACAAGGGCGAACTGGCCGATAGCGTACTTACAGCCGAGCAAAGCACCCAGCTTACTGGCTTGTTTAAGGGCCTGGTGGTGGGCGACCACAACACCGTGGAGGTAAAAGGCCTTAGTGCCGAAGCGCCGCCCGTGGTGGCTACCCGACCCGAGTGGAGCCGCCGCATGAAAGATATGGCCCAAATGCAAGGTGGTGGAGGCATGATGAATTTTTATGCCCAAATGCCCGACGAAGTAAACTTTACGGTAAATGGCAACCACGCCATTCACCAACAAATACTGGCCGAAGCCGATGCCGACAAGCAGGGCAAACTGGCAAAAAATTTGGTTGATTTGGCCTTGCTAAGCCAAGGTATGCTTAAAGGCAATGAGCTAACCGAGTTTATAAAGCGCAGTGTAGATTTAATGCACTAAACAATATAGCGTAGTGTTTTTTTCAAGAGGCTGTTCCCAAGGGTGGGGCAGCCTTTTTTTTGCTGAGTGGGGGCGGGCAAAAGCCTTGTGGCGTAAAATGGACTGTCTTTTTGCAGCGGCACCATGGTTGCCATTTGTCTTTTCCGCGGTTTATTTTACAGGGGGCTTAGGGGTGAAGCGCTGTGCGGCTTATTGCCATTGATTTCTAAGATGCAGCCCTCGAGGTAGTGCATGCGTTTAAAGCTAAAGCGCTGGGTAAAGCCCATGTTTAGCCACTGCAACTTGCACACCGGGTTGGCATACAAAATGGTAAGCGGGCGGGGGTGTTGGCTAAGGCTAGCGTCTATTTGGGCCAAAAAGCCTGCCATGGTTACCGCATCAAACGGATTAAACAGAAATACCACACCCACCTGCTGCGGAATGCGGTAGGTGGCGGCATCGGCCGTATGTACGCTTAGGCTGGCTTGCGGAAACTGCGCTTTTACATCTTCCATAAGTTGGTTGGCACCATAGGCCAGGTGCGGCGCAAATTCTATGCCTTCAATGTGCTTAAAGCCGTGGTGGGCAGCCATGGCCATTACCCGGCCAAGACCACAGCCTACGTCTAAAAATCCCGTGTTTTTTTCCTGTGGCGTTAGCTGCGCCAAAAGCTTTTCGGCGGTATAAAAATTTACGGGCTGGTAAATGCTGGCGTGTTGCCTTTCGGCATTGGTCATGGTGGCCGTTAAATCGTCGATGCCGGTGGTTTTGAGGCCATATTTTTTTTCGCCCTGTACCTCGTGCCAAATTATGAAGGTGGCCAGCCGCGGGTTCCAGTTGAGGGCCAAGTAAAAAAAATAGCGGATGTAATTTGTAAAATACACAGGTCCGGGGTGGTTAGCTGATTAAGATGCGGCTCTAATGTCCATTACTTTTAGCTGAATGCTTATGGTGCCGTTCCACAGGTTTTGGTCAAGGGTAAACACCACATCAATGCTGTTGGCTTGTTGTAGTATGGCAAACTTATCGGCCATGTTAAAGCCTATGCCATCCATGGTATGGCCACCTTGGCTAAGCGAAAATTTAATGTGGTTTTCTTTTACAATGCGCGACCGTTCGGTGTTTTTAACGCCTTTTGCCAAAAAAACGGGACGCATGTTGCCGGGGCCAAAAGGTTCCATTTGGCAAATGATGTCGTAAAAACGGTGGTTTATTTCTTTAAACTGCACTTCGGCATCAATGGAAATTTCCGGTATCAGCATTTCGGGTGCAATAGAAGCCGCCACTACCGCCTCAAAGCGCTGCCGAAACTGCTCCACATGTTCTATGGGCATGGTAAGCCCTGCGGCATAAAAATGACCGCCGTAGTTATCCAGCAAATCTTTGCATTGGTGTATGGCCTCGTACACATTGAAGCCCAGTACGCTGCGGGCCGAGCCCGTGGCTTTGTTGCCATGGGCGGTAAGCACAATGGTAGGCTTGTAGTGTTTTTCTATAAGTCGGCTGGCCACAATGCCCACCACGCCCTTGTGCCACTGGCTGTTGTAAACCACGGTGGTGGTTTTTTCAGCGGTATCGGGCTGCTCATCTAGCATTTTTAGGGCTTGCTCGGTTATGGTTTTATCGTGGTCTTTGCGGTCGGTATTGTCGGCATGCAGGGCTTTGGCAAACTCCATGGCGGCCTCGGTATCGGTGGCTATAAACAGTTCTACGGCCTTGCGGGCATCGTCCATGCGGCCAGCTGCATTTACCCTGGGGGCTATTACAAATACCAGGTTGGTTACCTCAACCGGCTTTTTTAGCTCGGCCAGTTGCATGAGCGCAGCAATCCCAGTGCTGGGGTTAGCATTTACTTTTTCGAGGCCCAAGTAAGTCAGTACGCGGTTTTCGCCCACCATGGGCACTATATCGGCGGCAATGGCCACGGCCACCAAATCGAGGTAGCATTGCCACTCTGCCGGCGGCAGGCCCATTGTGGAACAAAGTGCTTGAATGAGTTTTAGGCCCACGCCACATCCGCAAAGCTCCTTAAACGGGTAGGTGCAATCCTGTTGTTTAGTGTTTAAAATGGCCACCGCAGCTGGTAGTTCGGGGTCGGGTAGGTGGTGGTCGCAAATAATAAAATCAATACCCAGCGATTGGGCGTAGGCCACCAGCGCCACCGATTTGATGCCGCAGTCGAGGGCCACCATCAGCGAAAAGCCGTGCTCGGCAGCATAATCAATACCAGCGCGGCTTACGCCATAGCCTTCGCGGTAGCGGTGTGGCAGATAAAAATCTACAAAAGGGTGATGTTTGTGCAAGAATTGGTACATGCAAGCCACCGATGTGGTGCCATCTACGTCGTAATCGCCATACACCAATATTTTTTCCTGATTTCGAAAGGCCTGTAGCACCCGGTCCACGGCTTTCTGCATGTCCTTCATTAAAAAAGGGTGGTGCAGTTGGCCTTCTGTTGGTCTAAAGTAGTCTTTCGACAGGTCGAAATTGGCGTAACCCCGCTGCACCAACAGCTTGCATAGCGTATTGTTTATACCCAACTGCCGCTGTAGGGTAGCCGTAGCGGTGGCATCAAAGGGTTTAAGTGTCCAGCGTTTGGTCATGGGGGTAAAAATACAATGCACCGCCTAAATGTGGCCAGTGCTACTTAATAGGCTCGGTCGGTGGTATAGCGCACCAGCGCTTCCAAAGCTGCGTTGCATTCGTTTTGCGGCAACTGCTGCAAAATGGCCAATGCAGCGTTTTTATAGTCTTCCATTTTTTGTGTGGCATAGGTTATGCCGCCACATTCGGTTACTTTTTGCAGCAACCATTCCACACTGGGGCGGTGTGTATTTTTATTTTTAATGATGTAAATCATTTTTTGCCGATCGGCTGGGCTAGCCTGCTGCAGGGCATAAATAAGTGGTAAAGTCAATTTTTTTTCCTTGATGTCGTTGCCCGTAGGCTTGCCCACATTGGCGGTGCCATAGTCAAATAAGTCGTCTTTTATTTGAAAAGCAATGCCTACATGCTCGCCAAACAGGCGCACCTGCTCGGTAATGGCGGCATCTTGACTGGTGCTGTAAGCCCCCGCAGCACATGCCGAAGCCAGCAACGAGGCGGTCTTATTTCGTATAATGTCGAAATAAATGCCCTCGTCGAGGTTAAGTTTTCTAGATTTTTCAATTTGTAGCAGCTCGCCTTCGCTCATTTGGCGTACCGCAGCGGTAAGGATGCGTAAAATTTCAAACTCCCCATTTTCTACGGCCAACAGCAGCCCCTTTGTAAGCAGGTAGTCGCCCACAAGCACAGCCACTTTGTTTTTCCACAGGGCGTTTATCGAAAAAAAACCACGGCGTTCGTTCGATTCGTCCACCACATCATCGTGTACCAGCGATGCCGTGTGTACCAGCTCTACCAGGCTTGCTGCGCGGTAACTGCTCTCGTTTATAGGCCCAAACAGCTTGGCGCACAGCAGCACAAAGCGGGGGCGCAGCTGCTTTCCCTTGCGGTTAATGATGTAGTGCGTAATACGATCGAGCAGGGCCGCCTGACTTTTTACGGCCTGTTTAAACTTTTGCTCAAACAGCTGAAGCTCTGCAGCTACGATGGTGTTATTGGAGGGGTCTTGCATTATAATGCTGCAAAGAAACGCATAAAGTACAACGGTTTACAACCCCATTTGACCATGGCTGTACTCACAGTCAGAATAAAAATGTGAATAACAAGGCATTAAAATTTGTTTATTAATTCCACAACTATACTTTTGCATTGAAAACAACTGAAATCAAATTTTCAACCAATCACTTATGGCAAGCAAAAAGTACACACTGTTAGCCCTCACGCTGTTCGCATTTGCGACAGCTGGCTTCGGCCAATTGCGCGGGGTCGTTGACTACAAAGACTCTTCGAAAATTCCTGCCAGCCGTATGGCTCAGCAGAACGAATGGCGCAACAATTCTAAGACCCAAACATTTCCTGCAAAGCCCCGCGACATGTGGCAGGTAGGTGCTTATGGTGGGTTATTAATATTGGATGGCGATGTTCCTTCGGTACCAGGCTTCAATTTTGGCTTGCAGGTTCGCAAATCATTGGGCTATGTAATCTCCTTACGTGGTCAGGTTGGATACGGCCAAACCACTGGCTTAGACTACCGCAAAAATGGTAACACCCTAAACAGTGAGGTTTTGCGTGTGTATGAAGTACCAGGTAGCCCCAACTCAACGCCTGCTTCACGTGGTCCAGGTTGGTATGTACACAGCAGCCGCACAAGGGCAATAACGCCAAGTGTTGATGCCCTTATCTCGTTGAACAATCTGATGTTCCACAAAAAGCAAAGTAAGTTTAACTTTTATGCTTTAATTGGCTATTCAGCGTTCATCTACAATACCAAATTGGATGCCTTGAATGGTTCTACGCCTTACAATTTCCAAAGCTTGACCGCGCAGGCAAACTTCTTTAATAGAAGTCGTCGCGACATTCGGAAAGACTTGAGAGACAATTTGTTTGATGGAAGCTACGAAACACAGGCTATGGTTAACGATCGTCGCCAAAACTTTGATAACTCTGCCCCCGATCAATACCAAGTTCGTCACTCGTTGAACTTAGGTTTAGGTACTGAATTCCGCATAGGCAGCCGCTACTCGGTAGGTCTAGAAGCAAAATGGATTAGAACAGATGATGATTATTTGGATGGTTGGCACCTACAGCGTAACAATGCCGCCATTACCTCAGAGCATGATAATGTTCTATTGATAAA
The DNA here is from genome assembly GCA_004292575.1 of Bacteroidota bacterium. Classification (GTDB taxonomy): domain Bacteria; phylum Bacteroidota; class Bacteroidia; order Chitinophagales; family Chitinophagaceae; genus Phnomibacter. The sequence continues at coordinate 19,475 of RDXD01000455.1, read as the reverse complement.
TACCAGTTTTAACGTAAATCTAGGTAATACATCAAAGCGTGTAGCTCCATTATGGCAGCTTAACCCACTTGGGTATGTTTATGGCGAGTTGAGCAATCCTTCTATCATGAAGTTCCCCAAGCCAGTGCTTGACGATACCGACAATGATGGTGTAACCGATCAGTTTGACATTGAGCCTAACACACCTGCTGGCTGCCCAGTAGATGCAAAAGGTAAGAGTCGCGATACAGACGGTGACGGTGTACCTGATTGCCGCGATAAGGAATTGATTACACCAACCACTTGCCAGCCTGTAAATGCTGATGGTGTTGGTAAATGCCCAGATCCTGAGTGCTGCACTAAAATCGCTAAAGTTGAGACTTCATCTTGTTCAATCGGTAGCTTACCTCCAGTGCAGTTTGCTAGCGGTACCGTAAAGTTTGGCAAAGACGCAGAAAGCAGCCTAATGAGCGCCGCTGCGCAAATCAAAGCCAACCCGCTGTGCAAAATATGTGTAATTGGCCATGGTGGTGCCAGCAAGCGTGAGCAGCAATTGAGCTGGGATCGTGTGAATGCAGTAATTAACTATATGGTAGAAAAGCAAGGCATTAGCCGCGACCGCTTCGTGTTTAAGTATGGCGAAGATGGTGATGCAAACACCGTAGATTTCCAAGACTGCACAGGTGACGAAGGTTCTAATACCATTCCTGCACCATTCCCGCAGTATCGCAAAGGATAAGATTCAGTTTTTTCAATAGTTCAGCGAGCCTTCCCACTGCGGGGAGGCTCGCTTTTTGTATCCAGGAATTGGCCTTTCTCAAAATCTGTATGCCTTAATTAACGTTTTATGAACGCAGTAAGAAATAGTTTTCGGTTAATTTGCAACAATCCTTATACTTTTGCACTCCTTTAATTATGCGTTACATCTGTTTTGTCTTGGCGGTATTGGTTTCTTTTGCGGCTTGCTCGCCCATAAATAAAATTTTAAAGAAGACCGACTACGATTATAAGCTGCAAAAGGCTGATGAGTACTTTGCAAAAAAGAAGTACACCATAGCGCAGACCATTTATGAGGATGTTTTTCCCGTAATGAAAGGCACGGCCAAATACGAGGACATGTACTACAAGTTTGCGTATTGCCATTATTATCAGAAAGATTACATCAACGCCGAGTATCATTTCAAGGGTTTTGTAGAAAGCTTTCCGCACAGTTCAAAAGCGGATGAGTGCGCTTTTTTGCAAGCTTATTGTTTCTATAAGCAGTCGCCTCGTATAGAGCTTGATCAAACGGCAAGTTTGAAAGCCATGACGTATTTGGGCACTTTTATAGCCACACACCCTAACTCGCCTAAAAACAAAGAAGCCGCCGACATTATTGATCAGTTAAGAGCAAAGCTTGAAGCAAAAGAGTATTTAAGTGCAGAGCTCTACTACAACATGGGTTACTTTAGGGCAGCAGCTACGGCATTTACTCAGTTGATTAACAACTATCCCGATTCGGATAAAAGCGACGCTTATAAGTTGATGGTGGTAAAAAGTACAATGGCTTTTGCAAAAAACAGTATAGAGCTTAAGCAGCTAGAGCGGTACGAGCTGGTGCTGAACGAATGCGCCGATTTTACCGATCGGTTTCCCGAGAGTAAACTGGTAAGCGAAGTAGATAAATTGAAATTAATTGCAGAGAATAAAATAAAATCAATAAAAAATGAGCAAAGTAAAGCGGCCGCTAAATTATAGTACTAACAATTCGGTTGAAACCCGCGACTTGTTGGATATTAAGGGTAGAACGGGTAATTTGTATGCATCGATAGCCATCATAGCCAAGCGTTCGGCCCAAATAAACATTACGCTTAAAGAGGAGCTGCACAGCAAATTGGAGGAGTTTGCCAGCCATACCGATAGCTTAGAGGAAGTGCATGAAAACAAAGAGCAGATTGAAATAAGCCGTGTGTACGAGCGTATGCCCAATCCTGCCCTGATTGCTACCCAAGAGTTTTTGGACGAAAAAATCTACCACCGCAATAGCGATCAAGACCTATTCAGCTAAGCCAAAAAACTATTTTTTTCTTTAACGATAGCCTTAGTGCTATCGTTTTTATTTTAGTGCCATGAATGTTTGTGGAAAACGCATATTGGTGGGCATTACCGGCAGTATTGCCGCATACAAAAGCATTACGCTGGTTCGATTGCTGGTGAAAGCGGGTGCCGAGGTAAAAGTGGTAATGACGCCGGCCGCAGCCGAGTTTGCATCGCCGCTGGTGTTGGCCACGCTAAGTAAGCATCCCGTTTTGCTAAGTTTGGCCACCGGTGCCGATTGGGCCAATCATGTGGCCCTTGGGCGGTGGGCCCATGCCATGGTTATTGCACCCGCTAGTGCAAACAGCGTGGCTAAAATGGCCACTGGCCTTTGCGATAACCTGCTGCTGGCCGTTTATCTCAGCGCCACTTGCCCGGTAATGATTTGCCCTGCTATGGATGAAGACATGTGGTTGCATCCCTCAACGCAGGCTAACCTTTTGCGTTTAAAAGGGTTTGGAAACAAGGTGCTTGATGTAGAAACGGGCGAATTGGCCAGTGGTTTATTTGGGCCGGGCCGCATGGCTGAGCCCGAAGAGATTTTGAGTGCGTTGAATGAGTTACTGGCTAAACGAGCCATACTGGCTGGCAAAAAGGCCTTGGTAACCGCTGGGCCCACCTACGAGCCCATTGACCCTGTACGGTTTATTGGTAACCACAGCAGCGGTAAAATGGGTATAGAAATTGCTGCCGCGCTTGCTGCCGCTGGGGCCGATGTGACGCTGGTTTTGGGACCGGTTGACCTGCAACCGCCGGTTGGCGTGCAGGTGATAAAAGTGACCACTGCGCAAGAAATGTACGATGCGGCAATGGCTTGTTTTCCGCATTGCCAACTGACTGTAATGGCTGCTGCTGTAGCCGACTACCGACCCGCAGTGGTGGCTGCTGAAAAAATAAAGAAGGCAACAAATGTGTCCGGTGAAGATATGCTAACCATCAACTTGGTACGAAACCCCGACATATTGAAGGCTTGCGGGCAAATGAAGCAGGACCATCAGTTATTGGTGGGTTTTGCGCTTGAAACCAATAATGAGGAAGAAAATGCGTTAAAGAAGTTGCAAGAAAAAAATGCTGACTTTATGGTGCTTAACTCGCTCCGCGATGCGGATAGCGGGTTTGGTACAGACACCAACCAGGTAACCATTTACAGTAAACACCTGCCGGCACAGCGGTGGCCGCTACAGCAAAAGAAGGCCCTAGCGGGGCAATTGGTGGAAATGTTAGCCTTACATTTGCCTAACGTAGCTATTGATTGAGCCTATACGGTAGTTAGTAGCCAGCAAGCCTAAACTGCAACACCTTAGCCGGGCGTTTCAGCCCATAAAATGTATCTTACACCCATGCGCCGTTTATTATTCTTTTGTTTTACTGCTCTTTGTTGCACACAAGGACTCTTGGCACAGGAAATTACTGCCAAAGTAACGGTTATTGCTACGCGTATTAGCACCCAAATAGACCGACGCATATTTGTAACGCTGCAAAACCAGCTTACCAACTTAATAAACAACCGCAAATGGACTGCTGATAACTTTAAGCAAAACGAGCGCATTCAGTGCAACTTTATTTTGAACCTAGACCGCGAAATAGAAAAAAACGTTTACGGGGCTTCGCTTACCGTTCAAGCTGGTCGCCCTTTGTTCAACACCAGTTACAACTCACCGCTGGTAAATTGGCAAGACAATGATGTGGCCTTTAGATACGTAGAATACCAACCCGTAGAGTTTAACGAGAACCGTATTAATGGCGGTACCGATGGTTTGGCTTCCAATCTTACCGCGGTGTTTGCGTATTACTTGTATATCATTTTGGGTATGGACTACAACAGTTTCTCGCTAAGCGGTGGCGACCCCTACTTTAAAAAGGCACTTTTTGTGGTGAATAATGCCCCCGAGGGGCGTGGTATTTCGGGTTGGCAACAATTTGATGGGCTTCGAAACCGGTGGTGGTTGGCCGAAAACTTTGTCAATACCCGCTTTACTTTGTTTCACGACGCCATTTACCAATACTACCGCAACAGCCTAGACCAGTTTTACGAGAAAGAATTAGAGGCCCGTACGGCCATGTTGGTGGTTATAAATCTGCTTAACACGTTTGTGGAAAGCAACCCCAATACAATGATGATGCAGTTTTTTATGCAAAGCAAGGCCGATGAGTTAATAGAGGTATTTAGAGCTGCCCCGCCCGACGAAAAGGCCAGAGCCCGCGACATTTTACAAAAGATTGATCTCACCAATGCCAATCGCTATCTCTCCGAGTTAAAGTAGTAGGTGTAAACATGCTAAAAGTATTTGCTACAGCGGCCATGCTGCTTCTATTTGCCTGCAAAGCCGAAAACAAGGTGCTACCCGTTAATGCCATGAAGGTGGTAATGTGGGATTTGCTGCAGATAGATGAATTTGCTACCCTCTATTTGGCAAAAGACACTTCACTGAATGTATTGGATAGCTCTAAACTGCTGTATGCCAAGGTGTTTGCGTTTCACAAACTGGATCAAAAACAGTTTTTTGAAAGCCTAACATGGTACCGGGAAAATGTGGAGGCGTTTAAACAATTGACCGACTCTGTAAGTGCCTATGCCACCCGCCAACGCGAAGAGCGGTTTTTAGCGCCAACGCCGATGCCATCCAATGCGCCAGTTCGATAAATGCTAAATAGCGGTTAACTGCCTTTTTATCACCCACCAATTCCTTCTTTCATGTCTAAAGTGTATGCATCTGCTGCCACCGCACTTACCGATGTACCCAACGGTGCCACGCTTATGCTGGGCGGTTTTGGACTTTGCGGTATTCCCGAAAACTGTATTGCGGCCTTGGTGCAAATGGGGGTTTCAGGCCTCACTTGCATCAGCAATAATGCGGGGGTAGATGATTTTGGTATTGGCCTGCTGCTGCGGCAGCGTCAGGTAAAAAAAATGATTAGCAGTTATGTAGGCGAAAATGCAGAGTTTGAGCGGCAGCTGCTGAGTGGAGAATTGGACGTAGAGCTGATTCCGCAGGGCACCCTGGCTACCCGCTGCATGATGGCCGGCTACGGCATACCGGCTTTTTTTACCCCCGCTGGCGTGGGTACCGAAGTGGCCGAGGGAAAGGAAACCCGCAATTTTGTATCCAATGGCGTGTCTAAAGCATACCTGATGGAGCTGGCTTTTGAGGCCGATTTTGCGTTGGTAAAAGCATGGAAGGGCGATGCGGCCGGTAATTTAGTTTACCGCGCTACGGCACGCAATTTTAATCCGCTTATGGCCATGGCGGGCAAAATTACCATTGCCGAAGTAGAAGAACTTGTGCCCGTTGGCGCACTAGATGCTAACGAAATACATACGCCGGGTATTTACGTGCACCGCATTTTTGAGGGCAAAGCCTACGAAAAGCGCATTGAGCAACGCACCACCAGCAAAGTGTAGATGCCGGCTGCGAAGCAGAGCCATTGTTGACCACGCCCCAAAAAAATTAAATACTTTTTATGCTGAGTAAAGACCAAATGGCACAAACCATTGCCCGCGAGTTGCGGGATGGCATGTATGTAAACCTGGGTATAGGCATACCTACGCTGGTGGCCAACTACATACCTGGCGGCATGCAAGTGGTGCTACAAAGCGAGAATGGATTGCTGGGCATGGGTCCCTTTCCGCAGCCTGGCCACGAAGATGCCGACCTTATAAATGCCGGCAAGCAAACCATTACCACGGTGGCCGGTTCATCGTTTTTTGACAGTGCCACCAGTTTTGGAATGATACGAAGCGGCAAGGTGGACCTTACTGTGCTGGGTGCCATGGAAGTGGCCGACAACGGCGATATTGCCAATTGGAAAATACCCGGTAAAATGGTAAAAGGCATGGGAGGCGCCATGGATTTGGTGGCCAGTGCCAAAAACATAATTGTGGTGATGCAACACGTAAATAAGGCAGGCCAAAGTAAACTGTTGCCCGCCTGCACGCTGCCCATAACGGGTAAAGCTTGCGTTAAAAAAGTGGTAACCGAATTTGGTGTGTTTAGCATTACCGCTCAGGGTTTTTTGCTGGAGGAAATTGCACCAGGCGTGTCGGTGGAAACAGTGCAAAATGCTACTTTGGGAAGGCTAAGTATTAGCCCAACGCTAAGTCAGTTGCATTTGTAGGGCAGCGGAGCGTGCATTTGGGCAAAAATAAAGTTAAGGTTTATGAGCGTAGCCTCTACTGCACATTGTTCGCTTTTCAAGTGAGTACATTTGGCCAAAATTATTGACCATGAAATCGATTTTTTTCCTCTTACTGTGCTTTACTTCGGAACTACTTTATGCGCAGGTTGATACGGTGGTAGTGCAATACGACTCCACCTTCACCAGCCTTTTTTCGCGTAGGCTTAATGATAAGCGCACCGCAATAATATATACCATGGAAGACCGGGGCGATGTACGGGATGTAAATGTGTATCTGAGTACGCTGGAGGAAATAGTTAGCGGTAGAAAGATGTATGCCGTGCGTATTGACGCCCGACTAAATAGAAATTTGTTTACCGACGCACCGGTAGCAAATGCCGAGTACATTGATGAAGATGAGCTGCCCTTGTTTATTGAGCGGCTGGAGTTTTTGCTTTCAAAAGTTATGAATACCAATCCCAATAATCTAAGATACACCGAGTATAGATTTTACACCCGAAGTGGTATTGCATTGGAATGCTATACCGGCTTGTCGCGCTGGCGGGTGGCACTCATATACGAAATTGATAAGCGGAGTATATTTACTTATATAAACAATGAAGCGCAAGTACGCGATTTGCTTGAGGTGCTAAAGGCCACACACAAGGAGATTTTATTGCGCAGGGGGAATAAATACTAGAAAAAAAATGATATACAAAAAGCTGCGGCTATGGTTGCTGGCACAGCTACTGGCGTATTGCGTAGTTGCGCAAGAAGGCAAGCCAGTAATTTGGGGCTTTAATGGTGGACTTAGCCTCAGTAGTCAACAATTAAGGGGCAGCGATGCCAGTTTTGGCTCAATAAATAGATTTCGATTTGCAGCGGTTGCCGAAAGAGCGATTACGCACCGATTGTCGTTAGCTGCCGAATTGGCCTTTGCACCGCATGGAAGTGTCAATCCGCGCTATAATGGCCAAGTAGAAAAGTTGAACTACGCCGAACTAAACTTGCAAGCCATAGAATATTTACCTACAGCCGTGGGGGATGCATTTTTATCTGCGGGTCTATATACCGCCTACGGTATAAATGGCAAGCGCGAGGGCGTGCCGGGCAACGCCGAAGCCAATATTTTTAAAGAGTCTGGTTATAAGCGTCTCGAATTTGGTGCCATTACCAATTTTGGGTTTAAACTGCGTTCGGGTACCTATTTTCAGGGTGGCTTTAAAGTAGGCTTCAACAATTGCTATGAGCTAGACAGATTTAGATATTACAATTTTGCCGTATTGGCCACGGTTGGTCAAAGCTTGGGTTGGCAAAAGAAGAAGTCACGTTCCTTTAGAAAAAAAAAATAAATGCTGGTTTTTTTAAACAATCGCTTTAAATTTTGCTGGCCGATTTACACATGGATAGGTTGTTTGATGCCATAAAGACGCTTCAGTTTCAGCCAACATCATTTTTTACACCGGCATACATCACTAATCTTATTCACGAATTGGTCGTTAAAAACCAACACCAGGCCTTGGCTCGGGTGCGGGTAACCGTTTTTAGGGGCAATGGGGGTATTTATGATGCCATAAACCATGCGCCCAATTTACTTATTCAAAGCTGGCCGCTAAACCCCGAAAACAATAACCTCAATGAAAATGGCTTAGTACTGGGGCTTTACGATGGCGCATTTAAAGCCGCCGACGCGCTGGCCAATGTAAAGAGCAACAATTATTTGCTTTATGCCATGGCTGCGCTTTATGCCCGCCAGCAGCACTGCAACGATGTGCTGGTGCTCAATCACCGCAAAACCGTGGCCGATGCCACCATTGCCAACCTATTTTTGGTGGATAAGCGTGGTGCCATTGTAACACCCCCACTTACCGATGGTGGCGTGGCAGGGGTTATGCGGCGCCATATTTTAAGTAGGCTGCCCAGCTTGGGATACACCGTTTTGCAGCAGCCGGTTGAGGTTGAACAGCTGGCGGAAGCCAAAGCAGTTTTTTTAACCAATGCCATTTATGGTATTAAATGGGTAGCTGTTTTTGGCAATTGTACCTACGAGCGGGCCATTGTGCAACAGTTGCACCGCCAATTGATAGAACCGCTTGTCAAAGCCTAAGTGGTATCCATTTAGGGCGTTACTTAGCGGCAATATTGTATCCCCTATGTCTTCTTCTTCTTCCCCCATAGCCATCATGTGGTTTCGGCGAGATTTGCGCCTGCACGATAATGCTGCCCTGTACTATGCCTTGCGCAGCGGCTTGCCGGTGGTACCCGTTTTTATTTTCGACCAAAATATTTTAGACAAACTGCCTAAACCTTGCGATAAACGGGTGCAGTTTATACATGCGGCCTTAGAGCAAATGCAGACGCAGCTGACGGCCATGGGCAGCACGCTTGATGTGCGCTACGGAACACCCTTGCAGGTGTGGCAACAGCTGTTATTGAGTTACAATGTGCAGCAAGTATTTACCAATCACGATTATGAGCCCTATGCTTTAGAGCGCGACGGAGCCTTGGCGCAGCTTTTTAAACAGCAGGGCGTGGAATTTGATACCAGAAAAGATCAAGTGATATTTGAAAAAAGCGAGGTAGTGAAAGATGATGGAAGTCCCTACACCGTTTTTACACCGTATAGCCGCAAGTGGCGGGCTGCCTTAAAGCCGCAAACCTTTAACGCCTTTCCCACCGAAAAATATGCTGGGGCTTTTTACAAGCAAACCCCAAGGCCGCTGCCCACACTGGGCCTAATTGGTTTTGGCGCCGTAGAAGACCCCGGGTTTCCGCCGCAGCAAGTGGCCGATGCTTTGATAGAACATTACGATGCACAGCGTAATTTTCCGGGTGTTAATGGCACATCCCGGCTGGGTGTACACCTGCGTTTTGGTACGGTAAGTATTCGGCAAGTAGCGCGGATGGCGGCACCGCTTAGCGACACCTTTTTGAGCGAACTCATTTGGCGCGACTTCTACCACATGATACTGCATCATTTTCCGCAGGTGGGGCAGGGCAAGGCTTTTAAGCCCGCTTACGACCAAATTGAGTGGCGCAATAACGAGCAAGAGTTTGAGGCGTGGTGCCAGGGTAAAACCGGATACCCCATTGTTGATGCTGGCATGCGCCAGCTAAATGCCACGGGTTTTATGCACAACCGGGTGCGGATGATTACTGCTTCGTTTCTAATTAAACATTTGTTGATAGACTGGCGCTGGGGCGAAGCCTACTTTGCCGAAAAGCTGCTCGATTTTGACCTGGCGGCCAACAATGGGGGCTGGCAATGGGCCGCCAGTAGTGGCTGCGATGCTGCACCCTATTTCAGGGTATTTAATCCCACGCTGCAGATGCAAAAATTTGACCCCGAGCTGGCGTATGTAAGGTATTGGGTGCCCGAGTATGACAGTTTGCAGTATCAGAAACCCATAGTAAACCACGAAATGGCAAGAGCCCGTGTGTTGAAAGTATATAAAGAGGCTTTGGGATAGATACAATAGCTGCCTCATGTTATAATGCAGCATCGTATTTAATAAACTGGAGCGGTATCGGGCAGAACCAGTCCCCAATAGAAAATCTACCGTGTTTTAGGGATGGCAATATTCGGTATCCACTCATGTGAATTGGTTAACCCAATAATTCATAGGCATGCCCTTTCTTTGCTTTTTGCTTACCCAACTGGTTTAAGTTACTAGGTTTATTCGGGTCACTATTATCTTATTGATGGCACTCCATTTTTTTATACGGCTGAGTGCATCGTTTAACGAAGCTATTTATTTAAAGGTCGGGTCGTGGCGTTTAGTCGCGAAGCTTTTGGCCCATCTTGCCTTCCTAATTGTGTTAATGACTGGTTGCTCTATTGAAACCTATTCCGGTAACCTAGGCACTTATGAGCAGGTTTTAACAGTTTTATAAGTGTATATAATTATCAGTTATAAAATTGAAGGTTCAAATCTGAAATTGACCTCATTGATGTATGAAAATGACTCATGATTACCTTAATTAATAGGGAGAATTTTGCATAAACGAGACATCAATATTATGTTTTGGAAGTTGACGGATAAGCGCAATTGGCGAAATGGGGCTGTTAAGATGAATGGATTATTGGTTAATAAATAGTTTAACAATTCTTGCTTCGCAGGTTTAGTGAATTATAGTCAATATTGCACCCCAAAGCGGATTTTGGCACCAGTTTTCGGGTTCGTTAAAGATAATTTAAAGCTGTAATTCAATTGAACTTACTGCTTTTAGTTAAGTTTTATGCGGGGCACAGAGGGTTGTGTAAAAAAATGAAAAAGTTTAAAATAAATGACTATGGTTAAATGTTTACACGTGTATTTGTTAGTGGCTGGATGTTTGTTTTTAGCCAGTTGTGGTAATAAGGAAAAGCCAGCTGTGGAGGCCATTTCAGAGTTTCCAGTGCTTGAATTGAAAGCTGTTGATACCACATTGGAGAACGATTATGTGGCACAGATACAAGCAGTAAAAAATGTAGAAATACGATCGCCGGGGAGCGGATTTATAAAGCAAATATTTGTGGATGAAGGTCAGTTTGTGGCGCAGGGTCAATTGTTGGTTCAGTTAAACGATGAACGGTATCGAAATGAGTTGGAGAAGTCGCAAGCTTTGGTAGGAAGCGCTGTGGCCGAGATGGATGCCGCCGACGTGGAGGTGCGTAGGGTAAAAATTTTGGCGGACAAGAACGTCATTTCAAAAGTAGAGTTAGAGCTGGCCGAGGCAAAACACAAAATTGCCAAAGCAAAATTATCTGAGGCAAAAGCGAATGAATCAAATGCCCGCCTCATGTTGTCCTATGCGGCTGTTCGTGCACCTTACAGTGGCGTTATCAATCGTATTCCTTTAAAGCTGGGCAGCTTAGTAAATGAGGGTACATTGCTTACTACCCTTTCCGATTTACAAACCATGTTTGCATATTTCAACCTCAGCGAGCGAGAATACCTGCAATACATGGATAATAAGAAGAAGGACTCGGCACAATATTCGGGTACGGTGAATTTGATGACGGCCGATGGAAAGCGTTTTTCCGCCACAGGAAAAATAGAAACTATGGAAACCGAAATTGATGCCGCTACCGGGTCATTGGCCTTTAGAGCAAGGTTTCAAAACGTAGGCAATTTGCTTAAACATGGCAGCACAGGCAAAGTGTTGTTAACCTCCCGTACCGAAGGCGTGGTAGTATTACCGCAGAAATCGGTTTTCGAAATTCAAGATAAAAACTACGTGTACGTGGTAGATAAGAACAATAAGGTAACCATACGCAATGTTTTGCCGGGTGCCCGATTGGGAAATGCTTATTTGGTGCGCAATGGGTTGACTGCGGGCGAGCGCATACTTTTTGAGGGTAATCAAACCATTAAAGAAGGGCAAATTATTAAGCCTAAAAATATTACTTGGGATGGCTTGTAGCTGTTCACAATTGGCAGTGTATGATTGCTAGTATTGATGCCTTGGTATTTCAAATTCAGCTTCTCAAAAATTTAGATTAATGGTTGAAAATTTTATTCGCAGGCCCGTGTTGTCGTTGGTGATATCAATCATCATAACACTACTGGGTATTGGCGCCATGTTTATATTACCCATTACACAATTTCCGGATATTGTGCCTCCATCGGTGGTGGTAACGGCAAAGTACACGGGTGCCAATGCCGAGGTATGTACCAAGGCCGTAGCCACGCCGCTTGAGCGTGCTATAAATGGTGTGCCCGGTATGACCTATATGTCAAGCGTTTCCAGCAATAACGGTATTACGCTGATTAATATTTCTTTTAAAGTTGGAACCGATCCCGATCAGGCGGCGGTAAATGTGCAAAATCGTGTAATGACGGTATTGGACGAACTGCCCGAAGAGGTAATTAAAGCTGGGGTAACCACCGAAAAGGAAGTAAACAGCATGTTACTGTTTTTGAATTTGGTGAGCGACGATAAAAACGCCGACGAGGAATTCATTTACAACTTTGCTGACATTAATGTGCTGCCTGAATTGAAGCGTATAGAGGGGGTGGGTTTTGCTGAAATTATGGGCCTTAGGGAATACAGCATGCGGGTATGGTTGAAGCCCGACCGAATGCTGGCTTACAACATAAGTACCGAGGAAGTAATTGAGGCCATGCGCAATCAAAACGTTGAGGCAGCGCCCGGAAAAACCGGCGAAAGCAGCGGTAAAATGCCACAATCATTGCAATATGTACTAAGATACACGGGCAAGTTTTTTGAACCGCAACAGTATCAGCAGTTGGTGCTGCGCTCAAGCAATGCCGGAGAAATATTGCGCCTAAAAGACATTGCCGATGTTGAATTTGGAACCATGAGCTATGGTATGGTAAGCCAAACTGATGGTAAGCCGTCGGCGTCAATACTCATAAAGCAGCGGCCCGGTAGTAACGCCAGCGAGGTCATCAAGAATATTAAGAACAGGATGGCATCCTTGCAGGCCAATACGTTTCCGCCTGGCATGAAGTATAATTATGCGTATGATGTTTCCCGCTTTTTGGATGCTTCCATTAGTAAGGTAATTGTTACCTTGTTTGAAGCGTTTATTCTGGTTTTTATAGTAATTTTTATATTTCTGCAAGATTGGCGTAGTACCATTATACCCGCGTTGGCTGTGCCAGTGGCATTGGTAGGCACGCTGGCATTTATGCTTATGTTGGGCTTTAGCATCAACCTGCTTACGCTGTTTGCATTGGTATTGGCCATTGGTATTGTGGTAGATAATGCCATTGTGGTGGTGGAGGCCGTGCACGTAAAAATGGTTCAGGATAAGCTGCCACCATTAGAGGCCACCATTGCTGCCATGAAGGAAATTACATCGGCCATTATTGCTATCACACTGGTAATGTCGGCTGTGTTTATACCGGTGGCATTTTTAAGTGGCCCAGTGGGTGTGTTTTATCGGCAGTTTTCGCTTACGCTGGCCATTTCAATTGTAATATCGGGTATAAATGCGCTTACGCTAACACCCGCCTTGTGCGCCCTTATGATGAAGCCACATCAGGATGGCCATGGCAAAAAAGGATTGCTGCAAAAGTTTTTTGGAGGTTTCAACAAGCGCTACGACAAGCTAGAGCGGGGCTATGGCAACTTTGTATGGCGCACTGCAGGCCGCAGGATAGTGACTTTTATTTTGCTCATCGTTTTTTGTGTGGCTACTTGGGGTATTGGCAAAGTATTGCCATCGGGGTTTATACCTACCGAAGATCAAAGTATGGTGTACGTAAATGTAACTACACCCGCGGGTAGCACGGTAGAGCGTACACAAGACATACTGGCGCAGTTAACCAAAACTGCCTCAACATTGCCACAGGTAGAAAACATTACTACACTTGCAGGTTATAGCCTTATTACTGAGTCGGCCGGTGCCTCGTACGGTATGGCCATGATAAATTTGAAATCGTGGAACGAAAGAAAAGAGAGTGCCGACGAGGTAATGGCGCAATTGCAAAAGCTGAATGAAAACCAAAGGGATGCTGTTATAGAATTCTTTCCGCCACCTACGGTGCCAGGGTTTGGCAACGCCAGTGGTTTCGAATTGCGCTTGTTGGATAAAAGCAGAAACGCCCCATTGGAAAAAGTATCTGCCATTACCAACGATTTTTTGGCTGCGCTAAAGCAAACCCCTGAAATTGAAAATGCATTCACCGGTTTCGACCCCAGTTTCCCCCAATATCTTATTCATATAGATTACGACAACGCGGCACAAAAAGGGGTAACCGTAAAAACCGCAATGGATAATTTGCAAACCTTATTGGGCAGCTACTATGCTACCAATTTTATACGGTTTGGTCAAATGTATAAGGTAATGCTGCAGGCTTTGCCCGAATATAGAAGTAAGCCCGAGGACATACTAAAGTTGTATGTAAAAAACGACAAAGGTGAATTGGTGCCTTACAACAGTTTTGTGCGCATTGAGCGGGTGTTTGGCCCCGAGCAATTAACCCGCTATAATATGTACACCTCGGCCATGATAAATGGACTGCCGGCAAATGGGTTTAGTAGTGGCGATGCCATTGCAGCCATTGAGCGGGTTGCCAAAGAGAAACTACCCCGCGGCACCGATTTTGAATGGAGTGGTATGACCCGCGAGCAAATCATTAGTGGTAATCAGGCCGGTTACATTTTCATAGTTTGTTTAATTTTTGTGTATCTATTGTTGGCTGCTCAGTACGAAAGTTTTGCTTTACCCATGGCAGTTATTTTATCGTTACCTGCTGGCATATTTGGGTCGTTTTTATTTTTAAAACTTTTTGGCTTAGAAAACAATATTTATGCGCAGGTTGCCTTGATTATGTTGATTGGACTATTGGGAAAAAATGCCATTCTTATTGTTGAAATAGCTGAGCAGCAGCGCAAGAAGGGACTTAGTCCATTGGCCGCTGCCAAAGAAGGCGCCATTAGCCGACTTCGGCCTATTTTGATGACTTCATTTGCGTTTGTTGCGGGTCTTATTCCGCTGGCCATAGCCACTGGTGCGGGCGCTTTGGGCAACCGAAGCATTGGTACTGCTTCGCTAGGGGGTATGCTTATCGGAACCATTTTCGGTTTGCTGGTAATTCCGGGTTTATATGTGGTTTTTGCCAGCATGGGAAGGCGCAAAAAGGCCGCGCCGCCAGCGGGCGAAGACAGTGTGCCACCACCGCCAGCGCCGCAGCCGGTATTGGTAGAAAATGGTGTGGCTGTATAACATGATTGGTATAACTGCAAATGTCATGTTCCATTTTAGCCTTGAAATTTGTGGTTTAAAGGTTTATGGCGAAAAGGATATTCGTGCAGTTTAATTCTTTCAAAATAGCCCGACCAATGGTTAATGAATTAATTCTTCGGTAGCGTTTTTGTCAGTCGCAGAAATTATGGTCTCAGTTCTTTTTCCAATAAAAAAATAATCGGTGTTGGTCCACCTAGAAATACTATTTATATGACATCTTTTTTTGATAAAATGCCGTTGCTAATGCGAATAGTGTTGGTTATTCTATTTATTGTGTTGGTAGGTTCGTGGTCGTCGTGCACCAGGCCGCCAATGGCTAGCGAAACCAAACGCCCCATGCCAAAGGGTTTTGATTACCCTACAGCCACCGACACCGCTTCGGCAGCCACCATACCATGGCAATCTTTTTTTTCCGACCCGGTTTTAAAGTCCCTGATTGCGAAAGCGCTTGCCAACAATCCCGACCTTAAGATAGCTACGCAGCGCATTGAAATTAGCCGGGCCCAGTTAATGACTGCCAAGGCTGCATTGCTTCCAAATTTGCAAGGTGGCATAACGTTGGGTGCAGACAGATTTGGCCGATATACCATGAACGGTGTTGGCAATTTCGACACCAATCTTTCAAGCGATATTACCAAAGATCAGCGCATACCCGAGCAGCCATACACCGAAATGTTTGTGGGTTTAAGAAGCGTTTGGGAAATAGACATTTGGAAGAAACTTAGCAATAGGCGTAAGTCGGCTGCCGCTAGGTTTTTGGCCGTACAAGACGAACGAAAGTTGCTTCAAACGCTATTGGTGTCGGAAACAGCACAATTGTATTACACCTTACTGGCTTTGGACTATGAGCTGGAGGTGCTAAAACGGAACATTAGTTTGCAGCAAAATGAATTGGAGCTTATAAAAGTACAAAAAGAGGCAGGTCGCGCTACAGAGTTGGCTGTAAAGCAGTTTTCGGCACAGCTTATGCGTACCAAAAGCTTGGAGTATGAGATTAAACAGCAGGTGGTAGCGGCAGAAAATCAATTGAACTTTATAACAGGTTCGTTTCCGGGTACCATTGCACGTAGCGGTTTTTTAGACCAATTGAAACTGCCTGCAATGCTATCGCCAGGCTTACCCAGCAGTCTGCTGACGAGGCGACCCGATATCTTGTTTGCCGAAAAGCAATTGGTGGCCGCCGGAGCCGATGTGGATGCGGCCCGTGCAGCTTATTTGCCCCAGCTTACCATTACCCCTTATATTGGGCTTAGTGCTTTTTCGCCCCGTTTGCTCTTTTCGCCCGAATCCATTGCAGCAGGCGCACTCAGCGGTTTTATGGCACCCATTTTTATGCAAAAGCAAATACAGGCAGCTTATGAAATTTCAATTGCCAACAATAAAATGGCGTATCTTGAATATGAAAAAATAGTGCTGCGTTCGGTGCAAGAGGTTACTACCGATTTAATGGCTATAGAAAACCTGCGCAATTCGTTTCGGATGAAGGAGCAAGAAATAGCCGAATTAAAAGATGGCCTAAGCATTGCCGGTGATTTGTACAATGCTGGTTTTGCCACTTATTTAGAAATCATTACCGCCCAGCGTAATGTACTCGATGCCGAATTGCAACGTATTGTACTTATGAACAACATGCTGTTGGCGGCTGTGGATCTTTACCGCTCACTAGGTGGCGGCTGGGAGTAATGCAGGGCGCTTCTTTAAAATCAACGCTAAATAGATTACTCATTGCTGTTGGTGTTTGCGCATGCTAAAGGCAGTTTTGTCGAAGGGTGGCGGATTTTTGGCATCGATGCCGTACACCCTACAGGTGTGCTCCCAAAAGCCTTGCATGCGCTTTTGCAGCTTTTAGACTTGTATTTGCTGTAGCTGATGCTTGCGCAGCTCCTCGTGCGTGCCTGCAAAAAACTGGGAGCGGTCAAATCCAGTGGTTGATGTCATGCGGTTCTTTTTTAGTCGATCCCAAATGTGTTACCCCCCCTCTTTTCTAAAGGTTACACGCTTTGATGGCTGCCTAAGGAGAATTGGCCAATGGCCATTTGGACTGTGTTTGGTACAACTTTTTCGGATGTTATCTCTGCAAGCTAGTGTTTGGGTGTGTAAGTGGCCTTCTTCGACGTTAACGTGCTGGCCAGTACTGTGGTCATGAGGCCAATACACGCCACTGCGCCAAAGCTCCACCTTAGGTTGGTGATTTGCGCTAAAAAGCCTACCAGTGGTGGACCCACCAAAAAACCCGCAAACCCCACCGTAGATACTGCAGCCAAGGCCTGGCTGGGGCTAAGAGTTGTGCTTTTGCCAGCCTGGCTATACACCACCGGAACAACACTGCTTACGCCAAAGCCCACCATCATAAAGGCCAAGGTGGCCACCACCAAATGCGGCACCAACACTGCCAGCATAAGCCCACTAAAAATAACCAGCCCAGCCAATTGAAGCACCCGCTTGGGGCCAAAACGGGTAACCACGCCATCGGCCACAAAGCGGCCAGTGGCCATGCAGCCCATAAAAGCGGCGTAACCAACGGTGGTAAAGGCCGCAGGCACCTGCACTACTTTTTTAAAATAAACGCCACTCCATTCAAACATGGTGCCCTCGCATACCAGGCAGCCAAAGGCAATAAGGCCAAGCTGCAACAGTTTGCCGTTGGGCAGCGCAAAGCGTTGGCGTTTGGCGGTGCTGTTATCGGATGGTACAATATGAGGATAGAATAGGGTGGTAGCAGCCAATCCCAGCATAGAAATGAGCAAAAAATGTTGCCAGGGCAACAGGTTAAAGTTTACCATAAGTGTACCCACGGCCGCGCCGCTAAACCCTGCGGTACTCCAAATGCCATGAAATGAGGCCATTATGGAGCGGCCATACATTTTTTCGAGGCTGATGGCCTGGGTGTTGCATGAAATGTTGTACATGTTACCAGCAATGCCAAAGAAAAACAAAACGGCCACCAGTTGCCAGGTGGTGTTGGCTATGCCCAGCAGCGGCAGTAGGGCACTATAGCCCAGCGAGGCGATGCGGGCCATTATCTGGCTTCCGTAGCGGGTTACCAGACCACCCGACACCATGAGGCTGGTCATGAGGCCAATGGGCAGCGCAAAGAGCACGGCACCCAACTGTCCTTCGCTGAGGCTGAGTTTTGCTTGAATATCTGGTATGCGGCTAGCCCAGCTGGCAAATGTAAAGCCCGCCACAAAAAAGAAGATGCTCACGGAAATGCGGTGGCGTCGCAATGTGGGTATGGTGCCAAAAATGGTGTTTAACATAAGGGGACAATGTTTTTGGCGGGCAATGGCAGGCAAAAATGCACTAAAATTTCTTACGGCTTGCGGGTGGAAGGCTGAGTTGACTTCGGGCTATCTGCCTTTTTGATATTCGAGCCGTCATGGCAGGCCTTCGCCAGGCACCGTTGCAGCCATGGTTTGTCCTGTGCTAACACCACCTCGCCACCTTCGCCACGAGGGTGTTTTTATTATGCAACTTAGCTTAACCACATGCGAAAGGTGGATGCGTGATAAAGCGGCCAGGTGGCAGGCTTTAGGTAAAATTGGTAATTTGTACGCAGCGGGGCGCGGCGTTATGGTTGCAAAGAAAAAGCGTGTGTGCAAGAGCTCCAACTGATAGAGGCAGCAAATATCACAGCCCTATTTCAACAGCGAGACCGGTTAATCTCCCTTGACAACCAGTAACCTAGGCCGCAGTTTGTTCGTACAGGTGTCTTTGGAACTCAATAAACAACCGGCTGATGTTGGCTACGTCCCCTAGAATTTCTTTGGCGTCTTCCAATGATTGATACTTGTTTTTCAGCAAGATTGGTAGTTTCTCTTGGTCGAGTTCTTCAACGCCTGTTTCAGTGTATTTGCTCAATACGAAAGTGATGAACTCTTTTTGTTGGCTGTTGAGCAAGGCAAAAATTGTGGCTTCGGCAGCTTTGGCTCTGGCTTCTCGTGTCATTGCGATATAGTCGCCATTGAAAACGTATTCTAACACATCATACAAGTCGTTTTTTTCCATATCCACCAACTTTTGCAAAGTCAGTAAATCGTCTTTTGGGAAACCTGCTGCGTCTAAATTCTCCAACAAGATTTTTCTTGTTCGTGGGTTGCTCCACAGTTTCCGCAATTCTTCTTCGTCTTTGAAAAGTTTAGGTAACTCACCAAATAGATTACTCAAAAATTCTTCGGCTGAAATGGGTTTGCCGTCTGCACTCCAAAAAGAAGTTGAAATCATAGATTGTATTTCTCTTGCTTTTCCGTTGCGTAATTCTATTTTTATTTTCGGCTTCTTTGGAATTGGCTCACCTGGCTCTGAAATAATTGGTGGGTCAGTCGGCTCAGGTGTTGGATATGGTTTAGGCTCTTTTGGTTCTTCTCCAAGGGGTTCACCGTCCCATTCAGGGTCGCTGAAATGTTTCTGCGCTTCTACAAAGTCGTAAATGGTAAAAAACTCTTTGCCGTCAAACAATCGTGTACCACGCCCAACGATTTGTTTAAACTCAATCATTGAATTGACTGGCCGAAGCAGAACGATATTCCGAATATTCCTTGCATCAACGCCTGTGGAGAGTTTTTGCGAAGTAGTCAGAATGGTTGGCAATGTTTTTTCATTG
>RDXD01000093.1 GCA_004292575.1 Bacteroidota bacterium | reverse complement strand
ATAGACGCAGACTTGAAAGAAGTAGCCAAAAAATACGCCCTTGAGTTAGACCTGAATCGGGTGGATTTGTACCAACTACTCAAGGTTTATGAAAAAGCACTCGACCGCTATGTCGAGAAAAATACCAAAGTTGTGCATACCATTATTCCTTATCCGTACAGCGTAGCGGGGCAGAAAGTCTATCTACGCCAACGACTTGCGGGTTCGCCTCCTATCAGTTTTGCGGCATTGATCTTGGAAAATCCCCACAAAATAAGCGTAATTTTTAACTTTTTGGCGATTTTAGAGCTTTTGCAATTAGCTGAAATAGAGATTCAGCTTGAGGCAGGCTTCAATAATTTTTATATCCAAGCGAAGAAAGTAGCGATTCAAGAAGAAGGTTAAAAAACACACAAGTAACCGAATACTTGTATGTTTTGTTTTCTAAAAACATACAAATTCATAAAAATTACTATCAAATTTAAGTAAAATAATCTTTTTTATAAAAAAAGCCCTAACTTTGCAGTCCTAATCCCCCAGCTTTTGCGGTCAGCGTATGAAAAAAATATACTAACTCTTATACAACTACAACCTAAACCGCCGTAAAGTGTTGCTATCATTCCGTTCTCTCTTTCCGTTAGGCTTATTAGCTATGATGGGAATGTGGTTTGCCCTGCCACAAACCCCCAAATTTGAAAAAATACTTAGCTCCCTGCACCAAAAGGGAGATAGTCTTCCTAAAATATCCACAAAAGAACAAGCAAAGTTCCCCCCTTTGGGGCTGGGCGCTTCTAAAGCATTGCACCCTGTAGATACGCCCCAGCCCTATAGATCTTTCAGGCTACCGTTCTATCAGTCGCCCCAACGCTATCAGGATTATTTTTCGCAAGGCGCGTCTAAGCCCACTTTCCGCTTCAATCAATTCCAAGAGAGCGTAGATTATCAGCGCGGTTTTGGGAAAGATACGCTCGGACATTACTACAAAGTCAATCCGACTTACGCAGGCAAGTTTTATAAAAACCCCTTCGTATATGACGAGCGCGACTACCGCGAACTCCAAAAATCCGAAAACGAACGCCAAAATTGGCGCGAAATAGCGGGTGGCAAAAAAGCCGAAACTGCCCTGACAGGCAAGGACTTGCGCCTCAAAATTCCTATCGAACAGCCTTGGTTTGAGCGACTGTTTGGCGAAGGTGGCGCGGAACTTATCCCGCTTGGTTTTGTAAACTTGGACTTTGGGATTCAGAACCAGCGCACCGCCAATCCAAACCTGCCCTTGCGCCAACAACGTATGACTACTTTCAATTTTGACCCCCACGCGAATATCAACGTATCGGGAAAAGTAGGTTCAAAACTTAGAATAAATGGTAGCTTTGATACAAAGGCAAGTTTCAATTTTGAAAATGCGTTCAAGATTGATTATCAAGGCAATGAAGAAGACATTATCCGCGATATTGACTTCGGAAACGTAACCTTTACCTTGCCTACCACACTGATACAAGGCGGACAAAACTTGTTTGGACTTTCTACTGAATTGCAGTTCGGCAGGCTCAAAGTGCGCTCTGTATTCTCACAACAACGCTCAAGAGCCGAAACTATCTCGCTTCGTGGAGGCTCGCAACGCAAGTCGTTTTCTATCAGTTGTGGCGATTATGAAGACAATAAGCACTTTTTTCTTTCGCAACATTTCCGCCGAAATTATGAATTTTGGCTAAGTGCGATGCCTCGTGTCATTTCGGGGCTTCAAATTACGCGCCTTGAGGTCTATGTCATCAACCGCGTGAACAATACGCAAGACATCAGAAATGCAGTCGCGTTTTTGGATTTGGGAGAGTCAAGCCCCAAATTTTCTACCTTGAACCTGAATCCTTCTGACAAAGCTCCCCGCAATGATGCCAACAAATTGCCTGCCCTTACTCAAGGGACTTCGCTGAATGCAGACCAGATAAGTACAGACCTTGCGGGACTTGGTTTTGTAAATGGAGAGGACTTTGAAATGATGCGCTCTTGCAGAAAACTCCTTGCCAGAGAATATACCTATAGTGCAGATTTGGGCTACATCAGCTTGCTTACGCCTCTACGCAATGATGAAGCCATTGCGGTAGCGTATGAATACACGCTGAATGGCAAAGTCTATAGAGTAGGCGAGCTTACAGATGACTATGCCGCACGTGGACAAGACGAGGTAATCAAGCTAAAAATGCTTCGTCCAAAATCCATACGCCTCGACTTGCCTACGTGGGACTTGATGATGAAAAACATCTACTCATTGGGGGCAACTTCTATCAATAAACAAAATTTTCTCTTGCGTGTGGTCTATCGTGATGACCTTACGGGCATTGACAATCCTACGCTTCAGGAAGGCGCACGTATGCGCGACCAGCCTCTCCTGCGTGTCATGAACTTAGACCGCTTGAATACTACAGGCGACCCCCAGCCTGATGGCAATATGGACTTCATCGACAATATCACGATGGATACCCGCAATGGGCGCGTGATTTTTCCTGTTCTTGAGCCTTTTGGCAGTAACTTGGTAGGCAAGTCAAATTTTACAACCGATACCAGACAGCTCAAGTTTGACCCCGTAGC
>RDXD01000454.1 GCA_004292575.1 Bacteroidota bacterium | reverse complement strand
CAACGCCGTTGTTTACTTTAGCACGCTTATGCAAGTATTAGCCTAGTGGCCGGCCAAGGCGGTTTGGTAGTTTGGGCAACCGTGGCGGTGCAATAGCGCCTGCTGCAACAGCGCATAAATGCCCACCAGCAAAGGTTTTAGGCATCACCAATGCCTTAAAACCATACTTTTGCCGCACAGCACTGGCCAGATTGCTAAGCATCCTATAAATTTTGATTTGCTTACGGCAATTGGCTTATTTAACCACTTATATTTGTGGCTACACATTTAAAAAAAACATTTGTATGAACAAAGCAGAATTGATTGCGCGCATTGCCGACGATGCAGGTATTACTAAGGTTCAAGCCAATGCATGTTTAGATTCTTTTACCACTGCGGTTGGACAAACGCTAAAAAAAGGAGATAAAGTAACCATGGTTGGGTTTGGTACGTTTTCGGTAACCAAGCGCAAAGCTCGCACAGGCCGCAACCCCAAAACTGGTGCCGCCATTAAGATAAAAGCCAAAAAAGTGGCCCGCTTTAAGCCCGGAAAAGAACTGGCAGGCAAGTTGTAAAATTTGAGGATGATTAAAGGTTTTGTAAGCTACAAACCTAAATCTGAGGCTTACATTTTTTTATACAAAAACGTAAACACAAACACCAAACCATACCATGGGTAGAGGAGACAAAAAAACAAAAAAAGGCAAAATTTCTAAGGGTTCATTTGGCGTAAGCCGCTTGTCGCGCCCTGCAAAAAAGGCTGTTGCTAAAAAAGAAGACGCAAAACCTGCGTAATTGACAGGAGCTCTACAGCAGTAGTTATTTGCCAGGCATACCAAGCTACATGGCTATGGTACCCAATTTTTTCCAAATTCAATTTTGGCCATTGCGCCGCGTTCGTTCTTGTAACGAACGCGGTTTTTTTTGGCCTTCAAATAGGCTATTGGCCTTGGGCAAACTTTTGCTGTAGCACTTTATCCAAATCGGTTAGGCCAATGCTTTTGGCAATTATTTTTTTATCGGCATCCAACAAAAAAAGCGTTGGGGTGCTGCGCATATCGTAGAGCTGTCTAAAGTTGGGCTTTTGTGTTTTTTCTTCGGCTTTGCGCATGGCTGCGGTTTGGTGCACGTGGCTCCAACCTTTGGCATGTTCGTTTATAAAGGCAGGCCAGTCTTTCACGTTTTCCTCATTTACCATAACGGCGTAAATTTTTACCCCGTTTCGCTGCCAACTCTCGCGGTAAAGGGTATCCATTTTGGGCAGCTCTTCGCGGCATTTTCCACAGTGTACATCCCAAAACGCCACTACGGTGTATTTAGCCTTTACACCGTACAGGTTTTGGGGTTTGCCAGCGGTATCTACCAAATCCATGTCCCAAGCTGCCGAACCCAATTGGTTAGCCATTACCATGTAAGCCCGCTCTCGAATAATTTTTAACTGCCGCTCGTTTAGCCAATCGGCCTTGGGTTTATCGCCACCAATGTAGCGTTCAAACACGTGCAAAAACACCTTGTCCTGCCCCATTAGCTTTGGATACATGTAGTTGTCCACGAAGTATCCAATCAGGAACCGAAACATTTCCGGATCGTTTCGGCCTAGTGCAATCATCCAGTTAAACTCGTAAATGAGGCTATCTGCCTCGGGTATCACCCAGCTATTAAGGTAGGTTTTCAGTTTGGCTTCTAAAATGGGGGTGCGCACCAGCCGTCCGTCCATAAAATCTATACCATCCCAAAAGTGAGATTTTGCAAAGCGGTACTGCGCCAGGCTATCGGCATTGGTTTTGGGATTTTGCAGCGCGGCCGGCAATTTAGTTTCGGACATACCCTTAAACAGCACGGTAAGCATGTCAGCAGGGTATTGTTTGCAATAGGCTGTTCTAAAACTATCGATGCTAGTGCCACTTGCAGAAATCACTTTCTCCAGTCTAGCTTTTTCCAGCGCGTCTTCGGTTTTAGACAATTGCTGGCGGGCCGCCTCCCCTTTTGAAGCCACCCGGTTTACAAAGCTGGTGTAGCCCAAAAAGCGCATGTTTTCATCGGAGCCCACAAATTTGATGGATGTGTTAAGGTCGAGCGTATCGCCTACCACAGAGAACACCTGATCGGTACCCATCAGCATTTCAAACAAGATGGTTTTGGTGGGCGAAGCCACAATATAGATGCCATTTTGCAACGGCGTACTACCTTTGAAAACGGCTTTTCCGCTGGCGTCGGCAAAAGCACTATCGGCCAGGCCCTTTACATTGCCATAATGGTATGCCAAGTACAGCCATTGGTTTTTAAATGGTGCAATGTTTAGGGTGATGTTGTGGCCAACCGGTACTGGTTTGGCTACTGGGGCTGGCTTTTTTTTGCCAGGTTGAGCATTAAGCACAGCAGCGCCCAGCAAAGTGAGTGCAGCCGTTATAATTTTTACCTTCCAATGCATGTGTGCAACAAGATTAATGAAGCCGCTAAATTATGCAAAGGCAAGCGAGTGGCGCAGTTTTGTGCATTTGTTGGCAAAACGGTTTTTGTAGGCCACTGTGGCTGGCAGTATCTTAGAGCCCATACTCGCTTACAAGCCAGCAAATGGCAGCCATGCCCATGGCCCCCAACTCCAACTCGCGCCTGTTTACGGCTTCAAACACATCGTTGGGCGCATGGTGGTGGTCGAAGTAGCGCTGCCCACCCGGAATTAGCGATGCGGTAAACGTGCCCAACTTGCGCAGCGGGTTTATGTCGGCGCCGCCGCCACCATCGGGCAAATCGAGCACGCCGTAGGGTTTTAGCAGCGGTAGCCAGGTGCGCACTTTAGCCACCTGCTGCGGCTGTCCGGTAAGGCCCAGGCTCACCACGCCACTGCCGCCGGCGTCGCTCTCAATGGCAAAAATGTGGTTTTCGCCTTGGGTTTGTGCCAGCTCGGCGTATTTGTTGCCGCCGGCCAAGCCGTTTTCCTCGTTCATAAACATCACTGCTCGTATGGTTCTTTTTGGCCGCAGACCGCTGGCTACCATGGCGTGTATTACTTCTACTGCCTGCATTACGCCGGTGCCATCGTCGTGGGCACCCTCGCCAAGATCCCAACTGTCTAGGTGGCCGCCTGTTGTAATTATTTCAAGAGGCCACTGGCTGCCGCGCAGCTCGCCCACCACATTAAAACTGGGCGCATCGGGCAGCATTTGGCAGCTGGATTGCAGGAAGATGCGCGGCGCGGGGCCGGTTTTGAGGGCCTTGCTGAGCCACTCTGCATCGAGGGTGCTGCAGGCAAACGCGGGTATTTTGCGCACGGCGCTGTCGTAGCGGGTAGTGCCCGTGTGCGGATTGTAATCAAGCGCATGGGTTACGCTGCGCACCACCACGCCTACCGCTCCTTTTTTGGCGGCTGCCACGGCACCATTAGCCCGGTATCTTACGGCATCGCCATAGCCACCACTCACCAACTCGGGCCGCATGGGATAGTTAAAAAACACCACTTTTCCTGCCACGGCCGCATCGGGCATGTTTTCCAAAGCCTCAAAGCTGGTGGCCTCCACCACTTGGGCGGTAATGCCACCTGTTGGCGTGCCCACACTCATGCCCAAAGCGCACACTTTTAGGGCGGTTGGCTTTCCTGCCACATATACAATGGCCTTTTCTTTGGCACCACGCACCCAGTGCGGCACCATACAAGGCTGCAAATACACCGTATCGGCACCGGCCGCTTTTAGCATGCGGGCGGTGGCTTCCACCGCTTTTTGTGCATTGGCACTACCACTAAGGCGGGGTCCAATGTTTTTGCACAAATAGCGCAGGTTTTCATAGGCCGTTCCTTTTTGCAAAATGGTATTGGCCATGCGGCGCAAATGGGCCGAGTCGCCGGGCGAGGCCGTAGCCTGCAGCGCCGAAAAAAAGACCCCAAGTGCAAAACATATTTTTTTCATAAATCAGTTTTTATGCGCCGAAAATGCCGCGCCGTTTTCAATGTTTGTTTCCCATTTTTTTAGCCCCCTGTGGCTAAGCTACAACTTATGGTAAACCATCTAAGCTACAGATGTTGCAGCCAAAACAAATACTCCCAATTACACCACCACTTCCTCCCGCATTATTCAATCGGCAGTTGCCGTATTTAAAAAAACACAGCGGCTATCCCTTAGGTGTTTTTATAATGTGGTAAAAGTACATCCTGCTGCTTTAGCGCTAACATTGATGTTGCCGACAAGCAAAAAGGCCCAACCGGCCACGCTAAGCCAATATGATGACTGTGCCAACCCATTTCGCTTTTTTAAAGAACCAATAAGCTTAAAAATCGTGGCCCATTTTCTTCTGGTTCGCACCCCTTTCTACCATCCAGTTCCAACCCTTTGCGTCGCCATCGACCATTTCTCTGTGGTTAAAAACAACCCCTTACCACCCTACATCAGCAAAAGCCCAAGTAAAAAAACACCACAACCTCCACAACTAATTGCCAAAGCATGCCCTTTTAAACCGACCTTTGCCACCTATTAACTACCCATGGAAACCAACCCCAAAACTACTGCCCCCGTGGCCATTCGCCTAACCCAATACAGCCATGGCGCCGGCTGCGGCTGCAAAATAGCACCCCGTGTGCTCGACCAAATTCTAAAGAGCAATTTGGCCGCGCCCAACGATGCCAACCTGCTGGTGGGCAACCAAAGCAAAGACGACGCCGCCGTGTATAGTTTGGGCAACGGCATGGCACTGATATCGACCACAGATTTTTTTATGCCCATTGTGGACGACCCCTACAACTTTGGCCGCATAGCCAGCGCCAACGCCATTAGCGATGTGTATGCCATGGGCGGCAAACCCATTTTGGCCATTGCCATTTTGGGCTGGCCCATAAATACGCTGCCGCCCGAGGTGGCCCAAAAGGTAATTGAGGGCAGCCGCAGCATGTGCTCCGAAGCCGGTATTGTGTTGGCTGGCGGCCATAGCATTGATAGCCCCGAACCCATTTTTGGCCTTGCCGTAAATGGGCTGGTACCCACTGCACACCTTAAGCAAAACAATACGGCACAACCCGGCGATTTGCTGCTTTTAACCAAGCCGCTGGGCGTGGGCATACTTACCACTGCCGAAAAGAAAGGCCTGCTGCAACCCGAGCACCTGGCCTTGGCTGCCAACCAAATGATGCAGTTGAACGCCGTGGGCGCCGCGCTGGCAGCCATTGGTGGCGTACATGCCATGACCGATGTAACCGGTTTTGGCCTGCTGGGGCATTTGATAGAAATGGCCGAAGGCAGCGGGCTGCAAGCCGAGCTGGCGTGCAAAAACGTGCCCCATATTGCCCCCACACTGGAGTGGTATGTGCAGCAGGGCGCTGTGCCGGGCGGCACCCACCGCAACTGGGACAGCTATGGCCACCATGTGCAGGGTGTAACCGACCTTACCAAAGCCATTTTGGCCGACCCGCAAACCAGCGGCGGGCTGCTAATAGCGGTGGCGCCGGAGGCCTTGGCGGCCGTAACCGATGTTTTGCACCAGTTTAAGCTAAGCAATTTTTGCACGCCCATTGGCAAAATGGTAACGAACCAAGAAAAGCTGATTTATGTGGTATAAAATAGGTGTAGTGCTGGCCATTTTGGCTGCTGCAGGTGCCAACCCCGCGCAGGCACAGTGGCGCATTAGCGGTATTGAAACACAGGCCAGCGTAGGTGGTACGCTTGCGCAGTTTACCCGCCACCCGTTGGTGGTTCCAAAGCGCAAACGCGATTTAACCATTCCCACCTCGGCACACTACCCGGTGCTGTTAAAGATAAGCAACGCCAGGCGCCGCGCCAGCTTTTATGCCGGGCTGGGTGTACACCGGCACCGCAGCACCATTAAAAATCGAGACTGGACCGACGGCCTTTTGGGTTTGTTTGTACTGGCTTTTCTCAACAATAACCGCGATTCCATTCGCCTCGAAAGGGTGCGTACCCACGTAACCAGCGTAACCATTCCGGTGGGTATAGATTGGCCAATGGGACGCAGCCAAAGCAGCAATCCGTCGAGCATACATTTTAGAACGCTGGTTGTACCCGGCTTTAAAGTGGGTAGCCGGGCCAGTACCACCTACGATTTAGGCATGGGCCGCCGGCTGCCCACGCCAGCCGACCAAGCGGCGCTGGAGGCCGCCTATACCGAAATACCCAACTCATTTTCGCTGTATGTGCTGCCCGAAATAAACTGGCAATATCGGTTTGTGAAAAATAAGTTTGGCACCAGCTTGGGCTTGCAGCCTTTTTCTGTGGATTTGGTATCGCCCAACAAAAAGCTAATTACCGGAGGCTTAGGCATGCGGTTTACGTTTGGCGTAGTGTATCATTGGTAAACTGCCACCCCCGGGGCCAAAGATAAACGCTGGCTTATGGGCTTTCTATGCTTTCGCTCTCCATATTGAACTAGGCAAGTGTCTCCGCGCATTATTCTGCAAAAAACAGGGCTATGCATGTAACGTAGTACACTTTGGTGCTGTGTGCGCCAGTTGGCAAACCTTTGGGCCATATTGCCCGCAGAAACAACCAAAGGCCGGTTTAGCACGCTTTTGTTATGTCTGTGAAAACCTTGTGCAGGTTGCTTTGTTGTGTATTTTCTAATGGTGGTGCACGTACAAACCCTTGGTATGTGGTGTTTCTATAAGTGCAAATTATAAATCAAGTTCAAAATGTGTTAAATTTTGCCATCGGCAATGTTTCGGCCACACTGGCCCTGCTTGCTGGCTACCTTCTACACTAATATTGCAACTCTTAAAACAAAACGTTGAATATATGAAAATGCTTTCCTCGGTAATTGGCTTGGGTTTGGTGTTGTGCACCGGCGCAGTGCAGGCCCAGGCACCAGCCATAAAGTTTGAAAAATACACCTTGCCCAATGGGCTAAAAGTGATTTTGCACCGCGATACCACCGTGCCACTGGTGGCGGTAAGCGTGCTGTACCATGTGGGCAGCAAAAACGAAGACACCTCGCGTACTGGCTTTGCACACTTTTTTGAGCACCTGCTGTTTGAGGGCTCTAAAAACATGAAGCGGGGCGATTTTGACAAGTACATAACCAACAATGGCGGCGAAAACAACGCCAACACTAGCCAAGACCGAACCTTTTACTACGATTTGCTACCAGCCAACCAATTGGGCCTGGGCCTATGGCTAGAGAGCGAGCGCATGCTGCACAGCAAGATTGAGCAAATTGGGGTAGAAACCCAGCGCCAAGTGGTAAAAGAAGAAAAGCGCCAGCGGGTAGATAACCAACCATACGGCACATTTTTAGAAAACATGTTTAAGCGTGCCTACACCGTGCATCCTTACCGCTGGGTACCCATTGGTAGCATGGAGCACCTAGACGCGGCCACGCTAGACGAGTTTGTGGCTTTTTACAAAAAATACTATGTGCCAAACAATGCGGTACTCAGCATTGCCGGCGATATAAATGTAGAAGAGGCAAAAAAAATGATTAACGCCTATTTTGCCCCCATACCCCGCGGTGCCAATGTTGTGCAACCCACTGTAAAAGAGCCCGATATGGCTGGCGAAGTACGCGATGTAATACAAGACAACATACAACTGCCGGGTGTAATGCAAGGCTACCGTGCGCCGGCCCAAGGCACGCCCGATTACTATGCCTTTAATGTACTCAGCACCATTTTAAGCGGTGGCCCCAGCAGCCGCATGAATAGGATATTGGTAGATAGAAAGCAGGAAGCCGTTTTTGCGCAAGCCTTCCCTTATGCGCTGGAGCAGTCGGGCTTATTTTTAAACCTTGCCTTGGCCAATGCGGGTGTAAAACCCGAAACCTTGGAAAAAAGCATGGACAGCATAATTGCCGAGTTGCGCACCAACCTGGCCAGCGAAAAAGAGTTTCAAAAAGTAAAAAACCAAATTGAAGCCAACTTTGTGCAAAGCAACAGCAGCGTGGCCGGCATAGCCGAAAGCCTTGCCAACTACGAAACCTATTTTGGCGATGCCAACCTCATTAACACCGAAATAGAGCGGTTTAGAAAAGTAACCCGGCAAGATGTGCTGAATGTGGCCAAAAAATATTTGGTAAAAAACAACCGGGTGGTGCTGTACTATGTGCCCAAAGCCGCCGCCGCACAGGGCAGCCTGCCCTAGGCCATAAACCCACTTTGTTTTCTTATTTACCCAACATTTATTTACCCGTAACAAAACCCCACCCACAGCTGCCCTGCCCGCAAGCGCCATGGTGTATGGGATTTTTACCACTACCAAAACCAGCAGGCAGCCGCCGCTTATTAAAAAAAATCAACCGTATGAAGCAATATTTCTCAACGCTCTGTTTACTGGCCGCCACATTGCTGGCCTCGGCGCAAGAAGTTGACCGCACCGCACCACCAAAACCCGGCCCTGCGCCCGTTATTAAAATTAGCGATCCCGAAACCTTTACGCTGCCCAATGGGCTTAAAGTGTATGTGGTAACCAACCGCAAACTGCCCCAGGTAAATGCTACCCTTACCATTGACCGCGACGCCATTTCCGAAGGCAATAAGGCTGGACTAATTAACCTATCGGGGCAGCTTATGCGCAGCGGCACCACCAAAATGAACAAAGCGCAGCTTGACGAAGCCATCGACTTTTTGGGTGGTAGCATTGCCAGCGGCTCCACTTTTGTTGGTGGCAACGCCCTTACGCCAAATTTTGCCAAGCTGTTTGCACTAATGGCCGATGTGGCCCTGCGCCCCGCCATGAGTGCCACCGAACTGGAAAAACTACGCGTACAAACACTAAGTGGCTTAAAACAACAGTTGGAAAGCCCCGATGCCATTAACAGCAATGTAAGCGCCATGCTGCTGTATGGCAAAAACCACCCCTATGGCGAAATTGAAACCGAAGCATCGGTAAAAGCGGTAACCGTGGCCGATGTAAAAAAGTACTACAGCACCTACTGGAAGCCCAACATTGCCTACCTGGTGTTTGTGGGCGACATTACCGTGGCGCAGGCCCGCGCCTTGGCCACCCAGCACTTTGGCACTTGGGCCCGGGGCAATGTGCCCACCAGCAAGCACCCTGCCGTGCTGCCGCCAGCCAAAACCTATATTGCCGTGGTAGATAGACCCACAGCCGTGCAAAGCGTTATAAACATTAGCACACCCGTAAACATGAAGCCCGGTGCCCCCGATGCCATTGCCGCCAGCCTTACCAATACCATTTTGGGTGGTGGCTTTAGCAGCAGGCTCAACCAAAACCTACGCGAAAAATATGCCTTTACCTATGGTGCCAACAGCAGCCTGCAAAACGACCGCTTGGTAGGCAAGTTTGAAGCCAGCGCCAGTGTGCGTACCGAAAAAACCGACAGTGCCATTGGCCAGTTTATGTACGAGCTAAAGCGCATAGGCACATCTGCCCCCGGCGATAGCGAGGTAACCAGTTTAAAAAACTACATGAGTGGTGGCTTTGCCCGCCGCCTCGAAAACCCAGCCACCATTGCCAACTATGCGCTTAATGTGGCCCGTTTTAACCTGCCCAAAGATTACTACCGCAACTACCTTACCACGCTGTACAACACCACCCCCGAGCGCATACAAAGCATTGGCAACCAGTATATTAGCAGCCAGCCCATGCTCATTACCATTGTGGGCAATGCCAAGGCCATGGGCGACCTAAGCCAGTATGGCGAGGTAAAATACTTTGATGCCATGGGCAACCCTGTGGCTGCACCGGTGGTTAAAAAAGTAGATGCGGGCGTATCGGCCGAAAGCATTCTTAAAAAAGCCGCCGCAGCCGTGGGTACCAGCGCAGCAGTAGAAGCCGTAAAAGACATTACCATGACTGGCACCATGGAAGTGATGGGGCAAAAAGTAACCTACGAACAGCGCAACATATTGCCTACAGGCTACAGCAGCAAAGTGCTAATGGGTGGCATGACGCTAATGAGCGAGAGCAAGAAAGGCGAACAGTATGCCAAAAGCATGCAGGGTCAGCCTGGCATTATAGATGCGCAGGGCAAAGATGAAATGAACTTAAAAGCCTCGTTTTTTGAGGAGTATCATTTATTGAAGACGCCCGGATACAAATTTGAACTTAACGGCATTGAGCCCGTAGATGGAAAAGACGCCTACGCCATAGCCATTACCAGCCCCGGTGGCAAATCTTACACCAGCTTTTACGATGCGGTAAGCGGGCTAAAAGTGCAAGAGGTTAGCCAGGCCGATGGCGGCCCCATGGGTAAGCTTACACAAACCACAAAGTATTTAGAGTACAAAACCGTTGATGGTGTACAGGTACCCGTAAAAATGCTGGTCGATCTGGGTGCGTTTAAGCAAGAAATCACCATTTCGTCGGTAAAAATTAACCAGGGATTAAAAGAGGCCGATTTGTAAAACCACGCCAGTAGTTGGCACCAATAAAAAACCTGCAAGCCCAAAGCTTACAGGTTTTTTTTATGCCGCGCATGTGGCCCATGTCTTACAGCCGCTCTATAATGCCTGCAATGCCCTGGCCACCACCCACACAGGCCGTTACCATGCCATACTGCTTGCCCAGCCGCTTTAAATCGTGCATCAGCTGCACGGTAAGCTTGGTGCCGGTGCAGCCCAGCGGGTGCCCTAAGCTTACCGCACCACCATTTATGTTCAGTTTGTTGGGGTCCAGGTCAAGCTGGCGTGCCACGGCCAGTGCCTGGCTGGCAAAGGCTTCGTTTAGTTCAATCAAATCAATGGCATCAAGGTTTAAACCCGCCCGCCGCAGCACCTTGGGCACGGCTTCCACGGGGCCAATGCCCATGATGCGTGGCTCCACCCCGGCGCTAACGCAAGCCACCAACCTGGCTATGGGCGCAATGCCCAAGCTCTTTACCATATCCTCGCTCATTACCACCACAAAAGCAGCACCATCGCTGGTTTGGCTGCTGTTGCCCGCCGTTACGCTGCCACCCAGCGCAAAAGCTGGTTTTAGCTTGGCCAGCGCTTCTAGGCTGGTATCTTTTCGGGGGCCCTCATCGGTATCCACCACAAAGCTGCGGGTGGCACGTTTGCCTTTTTCATTTACATACACTTCCTCCACCGTTATGGGCAAAATGCCCGCCTTAAAATGCCCCTGCTCAATGGCCGATATGGCTTTTTGATGGCTGGCATAGCTAAACTCATCTTGGTGCTGGCGGCTAATGTTGTAGTCTTTTGCCACCGCCTCGGCAGTAAGGCCCATGGCCAAATAGTAGTCGGGCTCGGTGCTGCTTACCGTAAAGTTGGGCACCGTTTTCCAGCCTGCGGCCGGCACCAGGCTCATGCTTTCCACACCACCGGCCACAATTACATCGGCTTGGCCGCTGCGTATTTTGGCCGTGGCTATGGCTATGGTTTCCAGGCCACTGGCGCAGTAGCGGTTCACCGTCATACCCGGCACTGCCTTGCCCAGCGCACGGGCACTAATTATGCGGCCTATTTGCAGGCCTTGTTCGGCCTCGGGCACCGCATTGCCCACTATACAATCGTCTATCAGGTTGGCATCCAGCTGCGGTAGGCTGGCCATTAAACCCTTTATTACCTCCACCGCCAAATCATCGGGGCGGGTAAAGCGGAAACCACCGCGTTTGCTTTTGGCTACAGCCGTGCGGTAGCCGGCTACAATGTAAGCTTCTCTCATACTGGGTAATCTTTTTTTTTAGCCCTGTGTAGGTTTTTGCACCGCCCCCAAGCAAGGGCCAATGCAGCACACACAGGCGGTATTTTTATATGGCTACTGGCAAAACACCAAATTGGTTGTTTATGCAACTATGTAAAAGTAAAAAACTTTGCAATGCAGCCTCCAAAATTTTAGCTGCTGCAAAAAATACAGCGCCAAATAAGCCCGCGCCCACCCATCCACTAGGTTTGCATCCACCAACACACCACCAAAAAAAATGCTTGGGTTAGGCCCGCGTCGGCTAATTTCGTTGGCATAAGCGCGGGGCCGCGTTTCCCGCCGCTTTTTGCCGCAGCCACCCTCCCGCTCATCAAACATCGCTTTTCATGTATTCCATATTGCGCACCATATTGTTTTGGTTCGATGCCGAAAAAGTGCATCATTTTAGCATGCGTATGCTGCACCTAGCCAGCTCGGTAGGTTGGCTGCGCAGCTTGCTGGCCCGGCAGTACGCGGCCAAGGCCAAGCCCACCACATTTTGCGGCCTCCAGTTTGCCAACCCCATTGGCCTGGCCGCCGGCTTCGATAAAAATGCCGCCCACTTAAACCAATTGGCACTGTTGGCGTTTGGCCACATCGAAATAGGCACCGTAACGCCACAGCCCCAGCAGGGCAACCCCACGCCCCGCCTGTTTAGGCTGCCCGAAGACAAAGCCCTCATTAACCGCATGGGTTTCAACAACGATGGGGTGGAAGCCATAGCCCAGCGCCTACGCCAGTACCGCGCCAGCACCCAGCACAGCAGCCTCATTATTGGCGGCAACATTGGCAAAAACAAAGACACCCCCAACGCGTATGCCTACATGGATTACGACAAATGCTTTAGGGCCCTGCACCCCGTGGTAGATTACTTTGTGGTAAATGTAAGCAGCCCCAACACCCCCGGCCTGCGCCAGTTGCAAGAAAAACCCGCTTTGCAGCACATACTTACGCATCTGCAAGGCATCAACAGCAGCCAGCCCGTGCAGCGGCCCCTGCTGCTCAAAATTGCCCCCGATCTTACCAACGAGCAGCTGCTGGAGGTGGTAGATTTGGCCATGGAGATACAGCTTGATGGCCTGGTGGTGGCCAATACCAGCCTCGACCGCAGCCACCTGAGCGATGCCGGCAAAATAAGAGCGGGCGAAGCCGGCAACGGTGGCCTTAGTGGCAAACCCGCAGGCCAGCGCAGCACCGAAATGATAAGGCTCGTAAGCAGCCGCACGCAGGGCAAACTGCCCATTATGGCCAGCGGCGGCATTTTTACCGCCGCCGATGCCCAAGAAAAAATAGCCGCCGGCGCCACGCTGCTGCAAGTATGGACCGGCTTTGTGTACCAGGGCCCCGCCATTGTAAAGCAAATTTGCAACGGCATCTAACCACCCCACCTACACTACCCAATTTGCCCACAGCCGCCCTGCCGGCGCCCACCGCCTCGCCCACGGCCGCTAAAGCCCCTCACCCGCGCTTAGGCATCAAACCATTTGCCCCAAAAAAGCAGCGTATTTTTTTTAGGATTGGGGCTGTGTACCGCCTACCATTATTCAGCCTCAGTTCCGCCCCTTTCGGGCTACGGCCCCCGGCCCCAAAAAATTGCCCCTTTGGGGGCCGGTGGCTAAACCCTACAGGCGCGGCAGCCCTTGGGCCTT
>RDXD01000453.1 GCA_004292575.1 Bacteroidota bacterium | reverse complement strand
GCAGGAAGCTTGGCGGAGCGTTAATGCCATGTTTGAAGACAAGGAGCGGAAATATTTGAAAGCACTGGCTGAAAACGCGGCGGCACTGGCTGAAAAAGACTCGGTGTTGGCTCAGAAGGACTCGGTATTGGCTGAGAAGGACCGCTTGATTGCCGAATTGATGCAAAAGTTGGGGCAACAATAGTTAGGATAGCGAAGCACGTACGCTCCCATGCGGATACTCATTAAACTGCGCTTTGACTACTCATTTAAGGTGACGTCGTATTCGTTTTCCCAGTTGGGCTTTATGGTAAAGGATTGGGTGATGGCAATAACTTCTTCCGGTTGCAGTTTCTTCCAATAGTCCCCCGTATCCCAGCGTCCATTTTGATTAGCATCATACACAATGCGCAGTTCATACTGGCCGGGTGTAAATAGCGGTACACGATACGTGTTGTTGGTTAAGGCTGCGCTCAGCACCACGTTTTTATTTTGTATCCATTGTAACAGCGGCTTTTTCCCAAGGTCCAAGCCTGTAAACTTTATCACCAGCAAGCCATAGTCGCTTTCGGCTTTGGTTTTAAATGCTAGGGTATCGGTTCGTGTGTAGGCGCTGCCGGCGCTATCGGCCACAAATCCTTTTTGCAGCACCAGGCGGTAGGCTTCGTCGGCCCTCCAAATGGGCTGAATGCTTAAAATGGTGCCAGCGCTATCGATTACAAATTTGGGCATGGCCAAAGGTTTAAACAGCGTATCGGTCAGTAGTAGTTTGGTGCTATCAAATCTGCCAATAGGCTTGTTAAAGGTGAGTTGCAATGGTCCCTGCAAGTCTTGCTCCCCGGCAGAGGTGCTTGCGGTGTATTTGAGCTTGCTTTCGGCAGCTGCCTTACTGGCCGGCGTACGTAGGCCTGGGGTGCTAACGTTTTTGCGTGTCTCTTGGTTTTTGGCCACAAAGGCCCGTAGCTGATACAGCGTATCGGTGCCGGCGCTTACCATGGTGTCGTAAAAGGCAAATGGAATCTCGGGGCTGGTGTATCGTTTTTGGCCCTCGTCTTTTAGCGCATACAACTTAAATTTTCCTGCGGGCAGGTTTTTGAAGCTGAAAAACCCTTTTCCATCAGGCTTGGCCACAAAGCGCGGCTTTAGCTTGGCCACCGTACTATCGTCGGTATTGCTGTGCAGTATAACCAGTAAGGTGCTATCGGGGCTCCCGGTTTCGGCGTCGAATACTACACCACTAATAGTTAGGCTATCAATGTATGTGCCGGTACTCATGGTGTAGGTAAAACTCTTGAATGGGTTATTCTCGTTTACATCGCGAATGGCGTCGCCAAAGTTGAACGTGTAAGTAGTATTGGGCAGCAAGCTGTCTTTTAGCTTAATGGTAACTGTGCGCAGCTTACCCTGAACGGCCGGATAGCGCTCTTGCGGTGGATTGATGAGCAGATTTTGACTAATGTTCTCTAGCTGCACAAACTCATTAAACTGTAGCGTAATGGCGTTGCCTGTAAAACCGATGGTGTTTACAGCAGGGGTGGCTTTTACCAATACGGGGGGCAGCGAATCGCGGGGGCCGCCCATGGGTGCCTGAATATTGGCACAGCCAGGCGATAAGCCTATGCCCGCTAATAACCAAAGCATACCCAGCAGCCCCAAACATTGGCGTAAAAACATGGTTGCAAATTTAACCTACCCAAGCATACCAGCCGCAGCACAAACGTTAAGGTTGGGTGCGGCTGGTATTAGGTAATGCGCAAGTAGGGGGCTTTACGTGACGCCCACAGCCGAACCGCCTGCAGAAACGCCAGAAACTTGTTTGCTGCTTCGCGGTGTTTCCACCATGAGGACTTACCGAAAAGCCCATCTGTTTCAACGCAGGTGTTACCCACCAGCCATTGCTACAAACGCATGGCGGGGGCGGCCACCTGAAATTACCCATGTTTTTTGAAAGCGCCTGCTAAAAATGGAGCGCAAGAAGGCAGCCGTTAACCTAAGACCCTTGCCGCATAACCGCCATTTTTTACCAGCGGTATTAAAACCTTGCAGGCCGCATAAAAAATTGGGCTTATGCCACGTTCTTTACGCACTGTTATTCTGGCTGCGCCACAGGGCAGTACTTTTTCTTCACCATGTTAGCCCCAAGCTGGGCTAGCAATTACGCCTCCTTTTTTAAACATGGCTTCAAATACAACGTCCACGCCCAGCGCAACCGACCGCTTGCTGTGGTGGCTGGCTACGGCCGAGCCCGAGTTGATACGCAACTGTGTGGTAGATGGCAACCGCTACCGCATTGTGGGTTGCAGTGTGCTGGCCACGGCACTGTTTGCTACCTTAGCATGGTCTTATTTTTTTAGCACCGCCGTGCAAAACCCCATTGCCTATTTACTGTTGGGGTTGTTTATGGGTTTTGTAATAGTTACCATTGACCGCACACTCATTAAAGGCATTAACAAAAACGGAAAGAACCAACTTGGGGCACTGCTGTTTAGGGGCTTTTTGGCTATTGCCATTGGCACTTTTATGGCCCAGCCTGCGGTGCTGTACTTGTTTGATAAAGAGGTGCAACTGCAAGCCAGCTTAGACAACGAGGCCCGCAGGCAAACCCAGCTAAAGGCTGTGGAAGTGGTTTTTGCCGGTAAAAAGGCCGAGCTGCTGGCGGCGCAAAACAGCATTGAACAGCGGTTAAGCAACCAAAAACTGTTGGTAGAAGCAGCCCGACAAAATTTTTTGGCTGAAACAGATGGTAGCGGTGGCAGTGGAAAGGTGGGTATTAGCACCATTGCGCTGGCCAAAAAGCGCGAGTTTGAAAAACTGGAAGCCGAGTACAGTACACTAAGCCTAAAGCTGAAGCCCCAGCAAGACTCCCTGCTGCGGCAGCTGGGCGGTATTGCTGATAGCATTAAAACCCGGCAGTTGCAATTTGCAACACTGCTTAACAATGGCTTTCTTACCCGCATAGAGGCGCTTGACAACCTGGTGCGCAGCAACCCTGCATTGGCATTTAGGTATTACCTGATTGTGGCCCTGCTGATGCTGATAGAATTGATGCCGGTAATAGCCAAAACGCTGTTGCCCACAGGCAGCTACGACCACCATGTGCGTTTGCAGGAAGCCTTTGAGCAGCAGCAGTGGGAGGAGCGCCTTGACCGCGATACAGCGCTTAACAAACATTTTGACCAAGCTGCCCGTGCCGATGGCCAATTGGCCACCACCCAGTTTTTTGAAGAGACGGCACAGCGGCGCCAAAGCAAAATGAAAACGGATGTGAACGCTTGGAACCAAGGCGGGTAAGACCGATGCGAACAGCATTTTTTGACTAAAACAATGGCAAATAATTCTGGAAAAGTGGTGGATGGGTTTGCTGGCTTGCATGATGCGCAAAGGCAGTTTATTTGCAATAAAATAACCAATACCAATGAGCCCATTAGTAAAAGAATTTGACGACTACCGCACCCGCATGAACGCCGTGATTTTAGGCGAAAACAACTTGGTAATGAAACGCTTATGGAACTTGGATACCAATACCTACGACGAGGGTACCCTAAGCAAGAAAACCAAAGAAATGCTGGGACTGGTGGCGAGTATGGTGCTGCGCTGCGACGATTGCATTAAATACCACCTGGGCAAATGCCACGAGCTGGGCGTGCAAACCAATGAGTTGTACGAAATATTTGCCGTGGCTAACATAGTGGGTGGCACCATTGTGGTGCCGCACACCAGGCGGGCAGCCGAGTATTGGGAAGCCCTGCAAATGACATAAGCGGCTGACTGCGCGCCTACCTTTTGGGGGGTACTGCTGGCCGTTTACTTGAACTGCTTTACCGCTTAGGCCATTGCAAAAGATTGGCGCTTCATTTTTTAAAATTTCAACACAAACGGGATGCTATTTTCTTACGCCACAAGCAGATACCGATGGCTGATAGGCCTACTTTTGACCATAGTAGTGCAGCAGGCAAAAACGCAAATGTTTATTGGCACCACAGCCGAAAAAGCTACCCGGAACCTTAGCCGCTACAGCACGCGTGAGGGTCTAAATACGATAACGCAAGCAACGGATAGCAGCACTACCTTTTTGATAAGAGATACCAGCAAGCAGGCTTTAGATATTGTGCTGTATTTTAACGCTAAAGGCCGCTGCATACGCGAGGTGCGGCGGCCAAACTGCGACTCGTGTCTGCAGAAATACCAAGCCGATTTGCTCGACAATAAGCTGTACCGCTGGCGGCAACAAGGCCCAGATGTATATGTGTCGATGTTTGCAGGTGGCATAACGCTTATTACCAACCAAAAGCCCGGCTTTGCTTACGAACTGCGCAAAACACCGTTGCTAAGAAAAGTGTACAAAGCCTTACCCAAAATGTAGCATGCAGGGGCACCGCTGGGGTTGGTTTAAAAGTAAAACAACAGCCTAGCGAACGCCAAAAGAACCACGGCCGCAGCAGCCGGAGCAAGTTGCTGCTAAGCTGTAGGAAAAATGATTGGCGATAAAATTGTTTGGTAGATGGGCGTTAAGCATGGCTTTGGCGGTGGGCTGCACCAGCCCGCTCAAACTAACATAAAGCAGTTACGACTGCGCCTATTTTGTTGGCGAAGTCAATCTATGCCGCGTAGGACCAGCACTATTCCGCTTGGCGCCTAGTCGTCGGATTTGCCGCCTTCGCCTACAAACTGGTGCTGCTTGTGCTTAAACAAAATGTTAAAGGTGGTAAGGGTGCCGTAGATGCGGGTAATGTATTGCTGAAGATTGATTTTATCGTCTTCGGAGAGGGTTTTGTGGGCGTTGATGTTTTGCTCTAATACCCGCAGGCGGTCGCGCAGCATTACAATTTTATGAAAAAACACCTCAATGGGTAGCTCTTTGGCTTTGAGTGATTTATCGGCGGGTTGCAAAAGCAGCAGCCCGCTTTTGTAGCGGTCGGCAATGGTTACTACCTCGCCAAAGCCATTCCACTGGCGCAATATTTGCAGCAGGCTCTGCTCTACCTGGCTGGTGGTTTCCAGCTCGGGGGTTATGTTTTCGGCAATAATGTCGTCGAGGTCGGGGTCGTCTTTTTCGATTTCGAGGGTGCCTTGGTGAATAAAGGTGATGAGATAGGTGGCATAGCGGACGCCTACGATAACGCCGGGGCCGTGCTTGGTGTGTTGCAGGCGTGTGCCCACACCCAATAGGTTTTGCTGGCTCATGGGTAACTGGTGGCTTAGTTTTATTGGTGGTAAATGGATGCAAAAATAGCGTGCTGAGGCAACTGGCCCGGCTTTTGGGTGCAGATATTGGGCCCGATTTAGATTTTTTAAATATTTGATATTGGCCAAATGGGGATGCCTGTTAGCTTTGGAGGTGCTTAGTGGTGATGCACTGCCGAAGGGCTGCCGTGGCTGGCGGGCAGCACTGCCCAGCGCCGGCCCCCTGTATTTGCCTTGGGGGCCGATGCGCAGGGCATGCCGCAGCCAAAAGACACGGAACCACGGCCCGGATATGCACTGCTGCCCGATAGCCCAAAAAAACCAATGGCGTTATGAAAAAAATATTGTTGCTGGCACTGGGGGTAACGCTGTGTGCGGCGCAGGCGTGGGCATGGGGTTTTTGGGGGCACAGAAAAATAAACCAACAGGCTATTTTTTTGCTGCCGCCCGATATGATGGTGCTGTATAAACCAAACCTGGAGTTTTTGACAGAGCATGCCGTGGACCCCGATAAACGCCGGTATGCGGTAAAGGGCGAGGCGCCACGCCACTATATTGATGTGGACCGGTATGGCCGCTACCCCTACGATAGCCTACCCCGAAAGTGGGAAGCCGCTGTGGCCAAATACAGCGAGGAC
Source organism: Bacteroidota bacterium (assembly GCA_004292575.1). Taxonomy (GTDB): domain Bacteria; phylum Bacteroidota; class Bacteroidia; order Chitinophagales; family Chitinophagaceae; genus Phnomibacter. Next base: position 7,423 of record RDXD01000453.1, on the reverse strand, counting down.
ACGCTGCAAGCCTATGGCATTGTGCCTTGGTGGACGCAAACCATGCTGTACAGACTTAGAGACGCATTTAAGGCCAAAGACCAGGTGCGCATTTTAAAGCTGAGTGCCGAAATTGGCCACTACATTTCGGATGCGCATGTGCCGCTGCACGCCTGCAGCAATCACAATGGCCAGCACACGGGGCAAACGGGTATTCATGGTTTTTGGGAAAGCCGCCTGCCCGAGCTGTTTGCCGATGAGAGCTATGACTTTTTTTTGGGAAAGGCTAATTACATAGAAAAGCCCGGCGATTTTATGTGGGCCCGCATTTTGGAAAGTGGGGCGGCTAGCGATACGGTGCTGAAAACCGAAGCGGTGCTGAATGCCCGCTTTGCCCCCGACCGCAAGTACAGCTTTGAAGAGCGGCTAGGGAAGGTGGTGCGCCAATACAGTAGCGCTTACAGCAAGGCTTACCAAGATATGCTAAACGGTATGGTGGAGCGCCGCATGCGCCAAAGTGTGTATGCGGTGGCCAGCTTTTGGTTTACGGCCTGGGTAATGGCGGGGCAACCCGACCTGACCAAGCTAACCAATACCAGCTTTAGCGCAGCCGATTTGCAGGAGTTTGAAGACATGAACGCCAAATGGCAAAGTGGCGGTAAAGTGCTGGGGAAGGACATTGAGAATTAGATGGGGATGGCGTTGCGCTTGGTCGCATGCCGCGGCACAAACAAGAGTGGCTTGGCCGAGGCCATTACTACACCAATTGCATCTTCGCCACTTTTGGGTCCACAATTGCCCTGTCGTGCTCAAAGTCGAGCTTGATACGCCATTTTTGCATGGTGGCTGCGCCAATAATGGCTTCTTCGCTTAAACCCGGAACCAATAGAAATTCATCGCTGAGTAGTACATCATCTATATAAAACTCAAGTAGAACCCATTCCTTTATTTCAATGAAGTGGCCTTCACTTGCGGTACCCATTAATCTCGTGCGTCCAAGAGGAATGGCATCGCAGAGTCCTTCAATTTGATCGGGATGGATACAACTTAAATTTGCCCCACTGTCGTAAAGTGTATAAAGATGTTTTTCGCCTTTGCTGCCTACAAATAGCAAGGGGTTTTTAATGATGCTCATTTTGATGCTGTTTTTAACAAAATTACGCTAAAAATGAAGTGGCACATGTTGATTATTCACGCATTCATCGTTAATTTATTATACGTAAAAGGGCAATGGATGCTTCCTTGGCTGACGGTTACTTTCCCCAGTTAACGGTAACCGTCTGCACCTTGTCCGACGAGGGGCCAACCATAATGTTGAAAGCGCCGGGCTCCCAAACGTATTGCAGTTTGTGGTTGTAAAATTTAAGGTCTTCCGTGGTAAGTTTAAAGGTAACCACCCGCTGCTGGTTGGGCAGCAGGGTTAATTGTTGAAACTTTCGGAGTTCCTTTACAGGCCTTACCACAGACGCTGTTTTATCGTGGATATAAAGCTGAACGGTTTCGGTGCGTGGTGAAGGGCCATTGTACGCAATGCTTACCGATACGTCAACAGTATTGTTTCCTTTTGGCGTGGTGTTGCTTACTACGGGCTTTGCATACGTAACGGTGCCATAACCCAACCCATATCCAAACGCGTACTGGGGGCTGTTGGGCAAATCAATGTAGGCGGATACATAATTAAGGTCGGAATCGTTGGCGGCGGGCCTACCCGTGTTGTGGTGGCTGTAGTAAATGGGTATTTGCCCCTCGGCACGTGGAAAAGTGATGGGCAAGCGGGCGGATGGGTTGTGCTGGCCAAAGAGTACATCGGCCATGGCATTGCCAGCCTGCATGCCCAGCCACCAGGTGTAAAGTATGGCGGGTATGTGCTTTGCCGTCCAGTTAAAAATTAGGGGGCGTCCGGCACTAATAAGCACCACCATGGGTTTGCCTGTGCGGTGGATGGCTTTTATGAGCGCTTCTTGCACGCCGGGAAGCTGTAGGTTGCTTTTGCTTTTGGCTTCGCCGCTCATGTCGCGTGCTTCGCCCACCTGCATTACCACCACATCGGCCAGCAGTGCGGTGGCTATGGCTTGTGCAAAGCCGCTGGTATCGGCATCGTTGAGGTTGCAGCCCTTGGCATACAGCAGCGGTGCGTTGCTACCCAAAGCGTTTTGCATGCCTTGGTATAGCGATACCAGGCGGGTGCTATCATCGTCGAAATTGAAGGACCAAAAGCCAAGATTGTCGCGCTGGGATGTAACTAATGGGCCAATGAGCGCAATTTTTTGTGTTTTTTTAAGCGGTAGCAGCGGTTGAGATTGCAGGGTATCGTTTTTAAGCATTACAATGCTTTTTGCCGCCATGGTGCGGGCAAATTGCTGGTGGGCGGCATTGTCGTACTGTGCTTCCTCGTTTTGCGGATTGCAGAATTTGTAGGGGTCGTCGAACAGGCCCATCTCAAACTTTTTGATGAGGATGCGCCGCACAGCATTGTTTACAGTAGCCATGGGTACCTGGCCCTGCTTTACCAGTGTGGCCAAATGGTTTTGGTAGGCACTGCTTTCCATATCCATATCGTTGCCGGCAAGTATGGCTTGCTGTGCCGCTTGCTTGTGGTCTTTGGCATAGCCGTGCACAATTAATTCTGAAATGCTTGCCCAATCGCTTACCACAAAACCGCTGAATTTCCACTGGCCTTTGAGGATGTTGTTTTGCAGCAAGGCATTGGCGGTGGCTGGTATGCCATTAATGTCGTTAAAACCATTCATAACGGTGGCAGCACCAGCATCTACGGCTGCCTTAAACGGCGGCAGGTAGGTTTCCCAAAGGCTGCGCTGGCTTACATCGGCACCGTTATAATCGCGGCCGCCTATGGCAGCACCATAGGCTGCAAAGTGCTTTACGCAGGCCATTACGGCATTGGTGTGGCCCAGCCCGCTGCCCTGAAAACCTTTGACCCTGGCCGCAGCAATAAGGCTGCCCAAGTAGGGGTCTTCGCCTGCGCCTTCCATTACGCGGCCCCAACGTGGGTCGCGGCTAATGTCCACCATGGGTGCAAAAATCCAATGTATGCCCGCCGCCGATGCCTCGGTGGCTGCAATGCGTGCCGTTTGCTGCATGGCGGGCAGGTCCCAGCTGGCGGCTTCGGCCAGTGGTATGGGAAAAGTGGTGCGGTACCCATGTATCACATCTTGCCCAAAAAGCAGGGGTATTTTTAGGCGGCTTTGCATGGCCAGTTCTTGTAGCTGGCGGGTGCGGCTGGCACCCATAAGATTGAGCATGCTACCCAACTGGCCGCTGCGCGCCAGCTGCTGCTTATTGCCCTGCGGGGTAATGGGGCCGGTGGCAAAATCGGCACTCAGCTGGTTGAGCTGCCCAATTTTTTCGGCCAGCGTCATGCGCTGTAGCAGCGCATTGGCCCGCTGGGTGGGCGTTAGCTTTTGGGCTTTGGCCTGCAGCATGGCCCAGAAAAGACAGCTGAGGAGGGCGCGAACTTTCATTTGTTTGTGGCTAACACACCATGTAAGCGTGCGGTATGGGATGAAAAAATACGGATGTCAATCGGTGGATGCAACCAGTTGCAGCTGCACAGCTTGGCGGCGCAATGCTAAGCCAGCCTAGCCAGCTTTTAAAACCAGTTTTGGCAACAAAGCTACATAGCAACATAACACCATGGCCAGCAAGGCGTACAATGCCGAAACGCGGAGATTGTGAGGCTAGTGAGATGTAATTGCGGGCCGCAACAGGGAAAAAATGCGGCTACCCTACCCAATGGGCCAAGCCAAAAGCACTTGCCGAGCATTAATTTGCCATGGCTTACGCTGGCCTTGGCCATTTGAAACAGGGGCTGTTTGGGGTGGGGCGGCGGTTTCAGTTTGGTAAATCTGCCGCTACAGCGCACACACCAAAACTTTTGTTCTACGCTTTGGGTCACCCGGTTTTTGCCCGGTTTTAACCCCAGCTTTGGGTGCCAGCTTGCAGGCACCACCAAAGTTCGGCATTGCCCATTTTGCCCTTGCTTCGGCTTCTGTGCAATGCTTAAAATGTCTTACTTTTGCCGCCCTTTTACATTAGGGTTGGGTAAAAGGGCTGGGCAGTATTGCCACTAAACGCATCCCGCTTTCAATAAAAACATGGCTACCATTACCCGCGAAAACGTTGGTCTGCTTACCGATAAGCTGTCTGTGACGCTTCAAAAAGACGATTATTACCCCAATTTTGAAAAAGCCCTGAAGAACTATGCCAACAAGGCCACCATTCCCGGCTTTCGCAAGGGCATGGTGCCACTAGGCGTGGTAAAGAAAATGTATGGCAGCAGCGTGTTTACCGACGAGCTGCTGCGCACCGTGGAAAAAGAGGTAACGGCTTGGATGGAAAAAGAACGCCCCGCCATTTTTGGCCAGCCTTTGCCCTTGGCCGAGAACGCCGCCACCTTGGCACAGGTAAACATGAATGCCCCAACCGATTTTACATTCAGTTTTGAAATGGGTTTGCAGCCGCAGGTAGAACCGGCCAGCCTGGCCGCTGCCACCATTACCCGCCACCGGGTGCTGGCAACCGAAGCGATGGTAACCGAAGAGGTGGAACGCATGCAAACCCGCTTGGGCAGCCTGCGTGAGCCCGAAACGGTGGACAATGAAGACAACGTACTAAACCTGACGTTTACCGAAATAGATGCCGAAGGAAATGTGGTAGAAGGTGGGGTAACCAAAAACAACAGCCTGCTGGTAAAATATTTTGCCGACGCCGTGCGGCCCACACTGAGTGGACTAAAGGTGGGAGACGCAACGGAAATAGTGCTTGGCGAAGCCTTTGAAACCAAGGAACTGGACTGGCTAATAACCGACCTTGGCCTTGCGGGCAACGAAGCTGCCACCCAAAAGCGCTTTCGCTTATCCATTACCAAAATTGGAGAAGTGGTGAAGCGCGAACTGACCGAAGATTTTTTTGAGCAGGTGTTCCCAGGCCGCTCCATTGCCACCGAAGCCGAGTTTAGAGCGGCCATGCTCGAAGACATTCAAAAGCAGTGGGACGCACAAGCCCGCAGCCAGGTGCACAACGAAATATACAAGTATTTGACAGAGGAGACCGCTGTTGAGTTGCCCGAAGCATTTTTGAAGCGGTGGATACAAAGCAGTGGCGAAAAGCAAAAGACAGCAGAAGAAGTGGAAGCAGAATTTCCTACTTTTATAAAAAGCATGCGCTGGAACCTGATAACCAATGTGCTAGAACAAAGGGCCCAAATACAAATACTGCCCGAGGAGCTGCGTGCTTTTGCCAAGGCGCAAATGATGAACTATATGGGTGTAACGCAGCTTGATGCATCCAATTCGTGGCTGGAAGGCTATGTGGACCAAATGATGAAAGATAAAAAGTTTTTGGACGATAACTACAACCGTTTGTTTACGCAAAAACTGTTTGGTTGGGCCGAAAGCCAGGTTGCGAACTTTAACGACATTGAAATGACACCCGATGAGTTTGCTGCCCGCCAGGAGCAAGCGCAATAGACGGGGTACGCAATGCAGACTCGCTCACGGCAAAAGCCCGGCGGGGAGCCGGTAGGAAGCATTTTAGGCGTAACTTTTGCAGTTAATGCCTGCTGCTGCTTATCTTGGGGCGTTTAAAAGCAAAAACTATGTTTAATTGGTTTGGCAAAAAAAGCAGCCCCCAGCCGCGCCACAAAGATGTGGTGTGGCTAAACAGCCACGAAAAATGGAAGGCACTGCCTGGGCTGGTGCAGCAGCACAGCGCGGTGAAACTGTATGGCTGGTTTAACCAAACCATAGAGCAAGCCGAAGCTGCCCTTGCGCACCTCAACAATGCCCCAGCGGTGCGCCACGGCAGCGCTTTTGCCGCAGCTTCGGCAGAGGGTGCCACCGTTATTATGCTTGAGCACTATCCATTATATGCCCGCGAGGCGGCGGTGCTAGAAGCCACTGAGCCAGCCGAGGTGCTGGTGCTGATGGCCCTAAACGACCCGCTTTTGCTGGCGTTTGGGGGTGGAAACATGGCGGCCATGATGGAACGCATGGGGCTGCAACCCGGCGAAACCATTGAGCATGCGCTTATTGGCCGCAGTATAAAGCGGGCGCAAGATCGATTGGCCCAATCGGTAACCATTGATAAAACAGCCCAGTCGGCCGAAGAGTGGTTTAGGCAGTACGAGGCACTGCGGTAAACCATGTGGCAAATACTCAAGCGATCCTTTTTTGCGCAACGGGCTGTGGTGAATGGGCTTGCAGGCCCGGAAAAAGAAAAAAGATTTGCCTGCCCGAGCATCGGAGCCTTTGCAAAAAACTTGGCCGAAATCCAAACGATATTGGAAATGTGTAGATTCACACAAGGAAGTAAGCAAAATGATTATTGCAAATCCGATAGACGACACGGCTTTTAAGCGAATGATGGAAAATGAGCGAGTAGCCAAATTTTTCATTGGGACACTGTTGGACCAGCAAATTGAGACTTTAGAGGTAAACCCCCAAGAATTTACGTACACCGACGAACTGGCCGGACTTGCTGTAGTTAGACTTGATTTTATTGCCACCATTAAGAACCGAGTGGGCGAACTCAAAAAGATTTTAATTGAAATCAAAAAAGCGAAAATCCAAATTGACTTAATGCGGTTTCGGAATTATTTGGGTGAGCAATACAAAAAAGAAGACCGCGTAAACAATGCTAAAGCGGTGCTGCCTATTACCACAATTTACATTTTAGGATTCACCATTCCCGAAATTGAAGGTGCTTGCCTCAAAGTAGAAAGAAACTATAAAGACTTGATATCCAAAAATATAATCGATAAAAAGTCTGACTTTGTGGAAAAGCTTACACATGATAGCTTCATTGTGCAAGTGGACAGAATTACCGACCGTTATTAAACAAGTTTAGACAAATTATTGAGCGTTTTTGAGCAAAAAAACTTTACTGACGACAAAAAAATAACCAAACGGTTCTCTCACCCCACCGACAATGAGGATGTAAAATTACTAACCGATATTTTGCATCATAGTGGTACAAACCCTGATGAGCGAAAACGAATAGAAACCGAGCAAGAAGCTTGGAGAACCGTAAATGCCATGTTTGAAGAGAAAGAAAAGGAACTAAAAAAAGTTATTGATGACCAAGCCAAACTGATAGAAGAACCTAAGCGAAAACTTGGTGACAAGTAAATAAGTCAATATCGTTTTTGGTAATAACGAGCGGTAGTGCTAACTTCTGGAGATTGGTAATCCTCAACTACGTGTGCAATATCTTACGCTTCAGTGTCCGGAATTACCTATTATGCCTTGGCCTTGGAGAAAAAGACTAAAACATGTAGGCAAGTTGTTGAAACCGAACTATGGCCGACCTGCCAACAGCCCTCATCACCGCACCGCCTTAACCGCGTATAAAAAATATTGATCTTCCACAAAAATTTGGTTGGTAGCGGCATCGGCGGCAATGCCACCGTAGCCAAAAATGGCAT
>RDXD01000092.1 GCA_004292575.1 Bacteroidota bacterium | reverse complement strand
GCCCCGGGTGCTTACAATCAGTTTTCCATCGGGCAGCAGCTCGTCGGCTATATTGGTGGCGGCATCTAAAAAACCACCGCCGTTGCCTCTTAAGTCCAGTATCATTTTGGTCATGCCTTGTTTTTGCAGGCCTGTGGCAGCGTCCATAAACTCGCGGTAGGTGGTTTCGGCAAACTTGTTTAGCCTAATATAACCTATTTGGGGCGCGGCCAAGTAAGCGGCATCTAACGATGGCATGGGTACGGTGCCACGCTCAATGGTGGGGTTTACCAGCTTGCCGTGGCGCATTAATTTTAGATTTACAGCTGTGCCAGCCTTTCCGCGCAACAATTGGCGCAGTGCGTCATTGGTAATGGCAGGCTGTGCTGCCACCATGGTAGTGTCCACCTGAATCAGTTGATCGCCTGCCAGCACGCCCGCCTTACCTGCAGGTCCGTCGGGCATTACATACACAAACGTTACAGTGTCGTTTATCATTTGATATTCTACCCCTATGCCGCTAAAGTTGCCTTTTAGTACATTGTTTACTTCCGTCAGTTGACTGGGAGGAATATAAATGCTGTGCGGGTCTAACAAACGTACCACGTCTTCTATGGCTGCGGCCTCAATGCTATCGAGGTTTAGGCTGTCAACATAGCGCAGATTTACCAACTCCAAAACCTGTTGCACCGTTTGCGAGGCGCCTCCTTGCCGGCTGCCATTGCCTGTGCTGCCCATGCGGGCCTGCAACTGGTAGCCTAAAAACATGCCTGCCGCCATTACCATGCTCAGCAAAAGGGGAAGCCAAATCTGCGTTTTTTTCGTCATCATCTTTTTTTCCTACTATTACATTCGGGTTGCGAAAGTAAAGCTTGCTTTGCTTACGGCAATTTCCGGTTAAATTGTAATGTCTTATACTGAATATTGTTGCCCATGCCAATTTATACGCTTGTAGCCGATAGCGGTGCTACCAAAACCGAGTGGCGGCTTTTAGGAACCTCGCGCAAAAAGAGTCTCACTACCAAGGGCATTAGCCCTTACTATTTTAGCAGCCAGCAAATAACCGAGCTGGTGGCTTCAGAAGTGGCACCTTGGTTGGCAAGCACCATGCCGCAAGCCCTACACTTTTATGGTACAGGGTGTGCCGTGCCAGCCAATGTTAAACTGGTGGCGCTGGGCTTGCAAAAGGCCCTGCCACTGGTGACCCAAGTGCACGTATCCAGCGATTTGGTGGCTGCGGCCCGCGCTTTGTGTGGCACGCAAAAAGGCGTGGCCTGCATTTTGGGTACGGGCAGTAACAGCGGGGTGTTTAATGGTAAAAAAATTACCCGCAACAACCCAGCCCCAGGTTTTATTTTGGGCGATGAAGGCAGCGGAGCGTTTTTGGGTAAGAAAGTGCTGCAGCATTTTATATATGGCACTTTCGACGATGAACTGATGCACAAATTTAACCTGATGTACGCAACTGACTACCGCACCATACTCAACCATGTGTACAAGCAGCCTTGGCCCAACCGGTACTTGGCCAGCTTTGCGCCCTTCTTAAGCGACAATCGTGGACACTACATGATTGAAAATATTTTAGAAGACGGACTGGGAGAGTTTTTTTATAACCACCTTTATAAATACCCCGAAACCTGGCGCTACCCCATAAATTTTGTGGGCAGCGTGGCATGGAATTTTAAAGATGTGTTGGCGGACTTGTGCAACAGTTTCCAACTTCAGTTGGGCAAGGTATTGCAGGCTCCCATGGACGGCTTGGCTGCCTTCCATGCCCCGAAGCAATAAGCAAAACCAAACACAGGGCTTATGCTTGCTTGCTGCTTTGTCACCTCGGGGTAGCCATCGGACCCCTTCGTAAACAGCTCGGCTTTGGAAGCAATTTTTTATCATTAACGTCTTGCAAATTACTTTGCGTAAATTATTGTTTGCTCAACCTTATTTCGCTTCCAAATGACCATAACGCTAATGCAGCCCTACTTTTTTCCGTACCTCGGGTACTTTTCGCTGATTGATAGGGTGGATGACTTTATTTTTTTTGACACCGTACAGGTAACCCGCCAAACTTGGATGACCCGCAACAGAATTTTAAAGCAGAACGGTATAGATTGGAACTACATTATGCCTGAGCTACCCAAGCAGCCACTGGGTACTACGCTGCTGGAATGCCGGTTGCAAAGCGGTAGCCAGTGGAAGCAAAAGTTGGTGGGGCAGCTGCAGCAATACAAAGGCTTTGCAAACCATTACAAAGCCACTATGGCACTAATGGAAGAGATATTGCATGTGCCGCATACCACTTTGGTTGATTTTAACATTGACAGCACCATAAAATTGGCCAGGTATTTAGGCTTAAGCACGCATTTTAGTCGGCTTTCAACCCTTGGCATCAGCTACGAAGCAGCCGAGGACGCTGGAAAATGGGGGCTGCAGATTTCGAAAGCGGTGGGTGCTACCGTTTTTATAAACCCGGTGGGCGGGCAAACGCTGCTTGATGCAGCAGGCTTTAAGCAGGCCGGTATTGCGTTGGGCTTTGTGGAAAACCAGCTAAGTGCTTACCCGCAGGGCTCATCGGTGGATTTTGTGCCAGGCCTCTCGCTAATAGACGCGTTGATGTGCTGCGGAAAGC
>RDXD01000091.1 GCA_004292575.1 Bacteroidota bacterium | reverse complement strand
AAAGTGGATAACTTAATAAGCACCATTGACTGGAATGGCCAGCAAATAGACGGACCTACGCACAAAGTGATGAACCTGGGCGACTTGCAAGAGAAGTTTGCGGTGTTTGGATGGGAAACGATAGTTCTTGAGCAAGGCAACGACATGGACGCCGTGGTGGTGGCTTTGGAAGCAGCTAAAATGCTAACTGGCAAAGGCAAGCCCGTTTGTGTGCTTATGAAAACAGGCATGGGGCATGGTGTAAGCTTTATGGAAGGTAGCCATGAGTGGCACGGCATTGCCCCAAATGATGCTCAACTGGCCCAAGCCCTGAGCGAACTGCCAGAAACATTGGGAGACTACTAGCATCGTTTTGCTTGAAAGCAGGCGTAAAACCCATAGGCAGTACATCCAAGACTTAGCGCTGTAACGATTTGTGCCCCTATTCTTTAGGTAGGAAGACTTTGTTCCGTTCTTTAATGCGGCCATTTTCCCACAGCACAAACTTGTACAGGCCGCCATGGTAAAAATTGGACTTATCGATGGTAAAATAGGGTTCTTTAATTTGCCTAAGTTCAAAAACAGGCGTTTCATCCTCTTCTAAAAGCACCAAGTCGTACTTTTTTTTATTGGCATCGGGCAAGTCCACCACAATGTATCCATCTTTATCGGTATAAACATAGCTGCTTGCTCTCAATTCAAATGGCAGTACAAACTGTTTAACCCCAATGGTATCGAGGCCAATTTGCACCAGTGTATCCTTGGTTTTTGTTAGAATAGAATCTCTAAACCGCTTTAACTCAATGGTCAACATTTCGGTATAGAGGCTATCATTAACCAAAATTGTGTATAGTTTTTGGGGTTCATATAACTCGGGGTTAGAAACCAAGTCTGGCGCATTTACTTTCTCCAAAATGGTCTCACCCAATAGGTCACGGCGGTTGGTGCTGGCGCTCTTGGTTAACGGGTCGGTTGCCAATGCTGCCGATTTGCTATTGGTAAAGTAGTAGGTGCCGCCCTGCATCATGTAAAATATCTTATAAAAAACCTTAGAGCCGGCTGGTATTTTATCGCTAAAGCCATTTTGCGGAAGCTGGGGCGACGCCGCCGAGTACACCGTATTGAAGCGCTTAAGGCTATCGAAACTGCGCTGTACTGCCAACTGAATAAGATTGGGGTAGGGATTATTCCAACTGATAACCACCCGGCCATCGCCGCGATTTTCAACGCTAAAATTGGGCAATAGTGCTTGCCCACTCAGCAAGCTGACCTTTAAGCAAATAACAGCCACAAATACCAATACACGAACTACTCTCATGCGCTAACAATAGAGCAAATATACTGTAGTGCCGGCTTTTTAGCTGCCCTCATGCGGAAGCCGCCATACCAATCCAAAACCAGCTACGCTGCGCAGGCCTTGCACCTCATTACATTACGCTTCAGCATTGATGAAGGCAAGAACAGCGGCACCGCTTTGAGGCATGTAGCCCGCCCCGAGTTGGGCTAACAGTTATAAAGATTACGCCTAGCAGCTACCCTGCTAGAAAACCAGTGGCTGAAAAAGTAGTATGTAGTAACATGATTTAGGCTACAAAACAGCTTAAATGGGCCTATGCGGCGGCAATGGCTCCCGTAGCATAAATCCCATGCTCAACGTCGAACTATGAAGCAGGCCAGCTATAACTAAGGCTTCCGGGCGGCAGGCTGCGGTTGCCTTGCAATCCGCCGGTGTGTATCAACAGCAGCCGGGTGCCGGCCTCAAAACTGCCAGCCTCTGCCATTTGCTGTAGTAGGTAGAATGCTTTGGCTGTGTACACCGCATCTGTGTGCAAATGGTGAGTTTCGGCCCAATTGTTCATAAGCGGCGGTAAGTAAGCAGGCATTTTGCCAAAGCGTCCTAAATTGGGGTGGTCTAAAATTTTAAACTGTCGATGGGGATATTGCTGGGCCATGGTGGCTAGTAGAGAAAGGTAGTGACGCTGGTTTAGGCCCACGTTGACACCCACCAATTGGCCAAATGCCAACTTGGAAGCGGCTATGCCCAAACAAGTGGTACCCGTGCCCAAGGCACACCACACTTGCGAAAAATTTTGCAGATGCGGCCAATTGTTGAACGCCTTAGCCACGCCCTGTACGCCTTCGGGGCCATCGCCACCCATGGGGATGTACAAATGTCCGTTTTGAGCTGCCCACTGCCCCCAGTGTTGCTGGCGCTGGGCGTTAAAAGCGGGTTCAAACACCAGTTGGCCGCCCCAAGCCACAATATCGGCAAGGGTGGCCGTGCTGGTGTGGGGTGGCGCTTGTACCAGAGCTGTAAATGCCAAGCCCACCTGCTGGCAGGCATAGGCGGTGGCATGCAAAAAATTGCTCCAGGGGCCGCCATGCGCCACAATGCCCACACTTTGCTGTGCACTGGCAGTGTCCAGCCAAGGGGCTAGCTTTAGCCATTTGTTGCCACTAAGTATGGCATGCATAGCATCGAGGCGTAGCACCCACACATGCAGACCTACCTCTGAAAACTGGGGGTAAACAAGGTTTTGCAGCGGCGGGTGGATTAACAAATCGGCAATTGATAGCATACTATTGCATTCCCATTATATTCGCACTGTTTTTAAAAAAAAGACATT
>RDXD01000090.1 GCA_004292575.1 Bacteroidota bacterium | reverse complement strand
TTCGTGGTCTTCTAGCACGGCGCGGCCCACAAACATGGGGTTGGTGGTGGTATATACATCGGTAAGGCGGTTTTCGGCATCGTAGGTGTAGCGGTGGTAAAACTGATCGGCATATCCAGGGTTATAGGCTACACTATTTACCTTACCACTTATAAGATCGTATTGATAAGCCATAAACTTGTACTGGTGTGTGGTATAGGCGGTGGCCATGGGGGCTGTGGCGTAGTGGTGCATCAACTGCTTCACATTGCCATGTATGTCGTAGTTATAGTAGGTGGCCATGGCATAGGCAGTTGGGTTTGGCACTGTGCCAGTGTAGCTGTCGTACAGCAAAGAGTAGCTTACCCTGTTGCGGGTGGTGTATGCTTTTTGCTGGTTAATAAAAGCTGCTGGGGCATTAGTCATGTTATACTGTGGCAGCAGGTCGTACACCGTAATGGTGGCTTGGGTATTGGGCGTGGAGGGGTGGTACACAAAGTTGTTGAGGTTGGTTTGGCTGCGGGTAAGACTTTGGTTAACAACGGCAGCGTTTTGTTTTTGACCCACTTCTGCCACTCGGCCCAATGCATCGTAGCGGGTGTAGCTATAAGCCATGGGGCTAGCGGCAGCCTGCTTAGCATTTTGGCTAAGCGCTAGTCGGCCCAGGCGGTCGTACCAAAACCGGCTTTGGTCAGCATCGGGGGTAGATTGCGCTACGACTTGGTTCAAGCTATTGTAACGGTACTGGGTAGCCAGCGTATGAATTTGGGGTTGTGCAGTGGCGGCGGCGCGGGCAGCCTTTACGCCATTAAGCCACGTTGTGCTATAGTCGGTTTTTACGCCGGCCGGTGGCACGGTTTTTACAAGGTTGCCTGCTCTATCGTAGTAATAAAGGGTATAGTGGTACTCCGATACGGGGTGGCTTACAGTGAGCCGTTCGCCACTGGTGCCAGCCAAACACTTGGCTAGGTACAAACGGTCAAACTCGGCATTGGTGCTGTCGACGTAGTATTTCCAGGCCAGCCGTCCTTTTTCTAAGCCCAGTTGAGTTACGTCGGCGCAAGCGCTATCGGCAGGCGGGTTGGGCGGGTTGGGTGGTAGGCTTAGGCCGCAGAGCATAAGCGCAGGCGCGGACTGGCAAGGCTGGGCATAGTAGCCACAGTTGGTTCTGTACTCGGCTTCTATTTGGCTTAGGCTGAAATAGGTGCCGCGTTTGCTGTTAAAGAAGGTTTGCCAAGCGTTATCGCAGGTTGGTATTGGTGTTAACGCGGCAGGGTTTGGCCATGCCATGTTGGCAGCGCTACTAAATTCTTCGGCGTATATCGGCGTACTAAAATCAGCCCCATAAATCCTGTAATAGTCTATTTTCTTTTGCCGACCTTGTTCTAACCAGAGTGCTGTTGGCTCTAGCAAGGTTGCTACATAGCCGTCTACGCGGCGGGCTGCATACACTACAACAGCATTGTAAAATATTTTAAACGTATCTGGAGTAACCTCGTACCGTATTGTGAACCAATCGTTGATGCCTGAAAACGGCAGTGGTACCGAAACATCTCCGACGTTCGACTGTCTTATCCAAATTGAAGCATCGGTGGGGTTGTTTAACACGACCATTGAAAAGGCTGACCCACCTAATCCCAAACCATAAAGCGCAGTTCGGCACCCGCCAGATAGCCATGAGCCGTCTGCGCGTTGGCGGCTGTTCATCAGCCTTGCCTCCACGGCAAAGCGATTGCTTACCAATATTCTTCGCGCACTAAAATCGTGAGTAAGCGCCCCCAATGGATATGTACTGTCAAGCTGTGGCGGGTAGTTCCAAGCCCCGTTGAACACTTGAGCACGAATTTGGCTTGCAGAGTATAGGCTACCGGGAATGTTTGGGTCAGGTGTCCAATTGGCCGTGAGTGGGCCGTACGACAATGGCAGTGTTGCGCATGGGTGGGCGTTTGGTCGGTGAACGAATGAGCTAGCCCAAAGCCCGTTTGCTGGTTCATAAAGCTGGAAAAAAGTTGCTGCCGCGCAAGTATCAAAGTGTCACCAGAAAGAAGTGCAGTTGGCAATGGGGCACCAAACACCGTTACAAAACTGTCCGAAAGAGTCCTTATTTCGGTACAGCTTCGGCAAATGGGCTGTGGCAAGCATTGTAGTGCAGGTGGTAGCATTATGGGCGTTGGCAAAAACCTACAAGTTGGGTTTAGGGTGCCATTGCACTTGCCCAGTAGAGTATCAATTTGGCCCTGTGGCAGGGTGGTATTGTAGTAGTGCTGTAGGTATCCGCTTAGGGTACCAGTGTAAGCGCGTGCAGTTTTTTCGGCGGCTAGCGTGGCCAAACGGGCACAGGCGCAGCTATCGGGCTTTTCGAATACGGGCTTTTCGGCAAGTATGGCAGGGGTGTTAAATGGCTTAGGGGCCTGTATTAAATAGCCATTGCAGGTAGGAAACCTGCCTTTTGCGCGGGCCCATGCCTCTATCACAGCTATAAAACTGGTGGGTGTACCTGGTGGATAGGTAACTGCTGGGTTCGCAGTGCTAGCACCAAATGGGTGCTGTGCATCAAATCCATTTTGGCACACCGTTATTAATTTACTCATCAGCTCGGCACTATCGGCCTGGCTTAGGGTGCCACAGGGCTCCAACTGGGCGAGCCAGTATTGCACATAACTGGCGCAGGTACTTGTAGCCTGTGCAGCCAAGCGGGTAGCATTTACAGATTGCGCATTAGCAGTGGTGATGGGTAGCGTAAGACCCATGCGGCCAATAGCCGCATTGGCGGTCATGAAACGAGATACCACAGGTGCATTGAGGTAGGCGGCTAAATCTAATGACATTTCCGATTGAACCTTCTGCATTACCAGCTCGTGTTTACTTTGCAAATAGAACTGGCGAAACAACTGCCAAGCCCGCTCTAAATCAGCAGCACACAAGTAGCTGGTGCTAAACACATTGGTTGGGTTAATGGCCGCATCAAATTGTGCAGCCGTTACGGTAGTGCCTGGCTTTAGGCAAACAATGGTATAGTTTACAAACTGCCACAAATTAAGCATGGTGGCTGCACCTGTGGTTGGGTGATTTACCGATTGGTAGCTTAGCAAGCTATTCTTAAAGGCGTCCCTTTCAATATCAGTTAGCCTTGCGTGAATAGGGTTAGCGGGGTTCAAAAACAGTGCGTCGGTTACCCCTTGTTGTAGCGCACTGGGGTAGCCAGCACCTACCGACCCCACTGGACTTAGCATGCCCAAGGCAGCAGCGGCAGCATAGGTGTTAGTTGCGTCCATTTGTGCATTCCAAAGGTGGCTTGGCTTGTAGCTTTCAAACTTCAACAATCTGTTGTACTCAGGATGCAGCGGTAGCAGCGTCTCGGCCCAACTTGACACAAAATTATCGGCAAAGGCGCAGGGCGGCAATCTTTGTGGCTGCAGCAACTGCCCATTATGCCACACCATTGCGGGTTTGCCCAACTCGTCTTTGTAAGTTAGGTTCGGATTTGAGTAACGCTCATCCAGCACCGAAAATATGCCGCGCCAAGTAGCCGAATTGGTTGGGTCGTGCGAAGGATCGCACTCATTTGCGCTATGAGGGCGGGCAAACTGGCCAAAAGGTGGGCTTACATCGTCTAGCATCAACTGGCGGTAGTTGTCGGCATCGTTGTAACTGCAAAGTTGTTTGCAGTCTTCCTCAAGGCGTTTGTATGAGGCCATCGCCTCCTCATAAACTGGATCCCCGGGCCCCTGCGGCACCAATCCTCGCTTATTGAAAAAATCGCTGATGTATGGGCCGTCGCCACCAAGCAAGAGCGTGCTACACGCTGCACAATTTTGTTCCGCGTTGGTTTGGCAGGCAGTACCATTTCGAACGCTGTCTGTCCATTCGGTTATAAAATCTTGTTGCGTACGGCACAAGTTGTTGCGCACATATACTTCGCGGTAGTGCGCCATTGAAGCTGCGCTCACCGCAAGCGTTTTGGTAATATTTATGCCACCAGCAGGTAAGAACACGCTAAAACTGGTATCCACGTTTAGCGGTGCGGTAAGGCAACTGCTGTCTAGCGGCAATCCTGTTAGAGGTATATTGGTCTTACGAACTATTAAGGGCTGACCGTTAGTCGATTGACCATTGGCATAGGCTAAGCCCTGATTGCCACAGTCGGTACTGATGCTGATGGTGAGGTCGTAGAGGCAATCGTAGCAAATTACTTTTGAGGGATTGGAACAAGCCGTATCGCTCAACGATTCAGGGCTAAGGCTATAAGC
The DNA here is from genome assembly GCA_004292575.1 of Bacteroidota bacterium. Taxonomy (GTDB): domain Bacteria; phylum Bacteroidota; class Bacteroidia; order Chitinophagales; family Chitinophagaceae; genus Phnomibacter. Next base: position 334 of record RDXD01000090.1, on the reverse strand, counting down.
AAATGTGTGAACATCTGGTTTTGATACTAAGATGCTGCTATTGCTGATAAGGCTGCTGCCTTGTATGTAGTTGTTAATTGGGCTTAGCAGAGCTTCGGTCAGTATTTTGCTGTTAAAACTGGGCAATCGCTCAAGGCTAGGGGTGGTGTCGGGTAGGTTGTTTGCGGGCGGCTCACCAGCCAAAGCGGTGGCAATGGTTTTACCAGTCATGTCGGTATAACTTACGCTAAACTGACCATTGGCATCCCGAACCATGGTTTTTTGGTAGTAGTTGTTGTAGCCAACTTCGGTGCCAAACAAGGCATCTAGCTGCTCTTGCGAGGGCGTGCCGTAG
>RDXD01000089.1 GCA_004292575.1 Bacteroidota bacterium | reverse complement strand
ATACATCCGCCACCCCATATCAGACCTCAGAGATCCGACATCCGATATCAAACATCAAACATCCGACATCTAACATCCCACATCAGACATCCGACATCTAACATCCCACATCAGACATCAGAAGTCTCACATCCGACATCCGACATCCGACATCCCACATCTAACATCCCACATCAGACATCAGACATCTCACATCCGACATCCGACATCTCACATCCGACATCCGACATCTCACACCCGACATCCGACATCCCACATCAGACATCAAACATCAAACATCAGACATCAGACATCAGACATCAGACATCATATATCCTAACATCTTAACATCCTAACATCATAACATCCTAACATCCTAACATCCTAACATCTTGACATCCTCACATCCCCATCGTTATTTCATGGTACACAAGCCCCGAAACATGGTTTCGCAATTTGTAAGCAGCCACCAAGTGGGGTTATTGGGGCAGCTCAACTTTCCATTTCCGCCGGGCACCCATGCCATCGGCCGGCTCGACAATCAAAGCGAGGGCCTATTGCTCCTCACCACCAATAAAAATGTAACCCGCTTGTTGTTTCAATCGGCGGTGCCCCACCAGCGGCGCTATTTAGTGCAGGTAAAATATAGCGTAAGTGCAGCCACGCTGCTGCAGTTGCAGCAGGGCGTCAGCATTCAAGTGCGGGGTGGGGGCTATTATGTTACCCAGCCATGTAGCGTAGCTTTAGAGCCGCACCCAGAGCAATACATCAATACCATGGGCGGTTTTGTCGAGCACCATCCACACAGTTGGCTCACCATTACCCTCACCGAGGGTAAATACCATCAAGTACGCAAAATGGTAGATGCCGTAGGCCACCGCTGCACGCGGCTGGTGCGCATTAGCATCGAAAACATGCACTTGGGCAGTTTACCAAGCGGCGCTGTACACGAATGGGATGAAGCAACGTTTTTTTCGCTGCTGAACCTAACTCAAGGTTAATCTAGTAAACACCTTTAATAAGCCCATCGGTTTTTTTCACAAAATATACCCGCTTGTTCTCGTAGTAATCGGTGCTTACACCAGCCGAAGCTTTAGATTGTACGGGTTCAAACTTAAAGTCCGTAAATACCCGAGCATCTCCATCGTTCAGGTGCCCATTAAAAGCATCGGGATGGGCGGCCATGGTTTTTGTAAACCGGTAGCTCAGCTCAAAGCCTCTAAACACCATATCGCTGGGGCGACTTTTGGCAATATCTTTAAATTTTTCACTTACCGATCTAAACACGTTAAGATTCCCCGAGCTGGTAATAAAAGCGGTGCTGTAAAAAACATCAATACCGCGGTACTCGGAACGGCTCAGCGGAAACTCGTCCCATGTAGGCATGCCAAATACGTTTATCTTGTATTTAGGGCGATAGCTGCTTAACGTACGCAATACTTTTTTACCAAAATCATCATCTAAGCTCGCCACCACCAGCGTATTGGTGGTGGTGCTATCTAAGTAGGGTAGCAGCGTTTCCACCTCAAAACTGTCGTTCAGCACCGTGCGCCGCCAGCCCAGCTTTATCGCCGCCGTGTTGGTTTCTGCCTCTTTAATGTAGCCCATTAGCCGTTGGTCGGCACTGCCATTACGATGCAGCAGCAGCAAATTATCGGTACTGTGGTTGCGTTGCAGGTATTTGTATAGGCTAGTGCAGTGTGTACGCAAGGTGCTGTTTACAATTATTAAGTTTGGTTTGTCCGTTAGTCCGCCGTCGTTGGGGTATGAAGCATTTACGAATGGAATGTTTCTAGAAGCAGCCAGATCGGTAAGTAGTTTTAGTTCGGCGGCACTTTGCACCACCCCAATTATTACATGCGGCTTGTTTTCACCCATAAACAGGGCCCTTACAGCGGCATTGTTCCGGCTATCCACCACCTCAATGCGGGCGTTAATGCCTTCTTGCCGCAGGCTATCAGCAGCCAACTGCACGCCGTTGTAAAACTCCAGATTCGAAATGGCAAATTTGGGGATGCTGTTGCCATAGCGGTAGCTCCCCGCTTTAAACAAGCTGTCTAAATGCAAGGGAAGTAAAACGCCTACGGTGGCTACCGAAGTACTATCAGATGCCCAAGATTTTTGTGCAAAAGTTAGGCAATTGGCCAGCAGCAGCGCCGCAAGTATGGCAAAACGAAAATTCTTTAACATAATTACCGCTTAGGTTTATAGCAAATTGGCAGTTTAGCGTGCCCATTTCGGGGGCAAGATAAAATTTCAGCACGGGTTACACGCATTTACTGCATTAAATGTGCCGTTTTTTCAAAAACATAACTAAAATGGCTTTTTAGGGTTGTTGTCCTGTGCTTAATCGGAGGCATTTAAGGCCTGCTGCTAAAAACTTACGGCACCTTAGTCGCAAAGTCTTACTTTCGCGCCCTAAATTTTTTTTATTATGAAATCAATTACCATCGAAGGTCAACTGAGGACCGAGAACGGCAAAAAAGCCGCCCGCCTGTTCCGCTCTCAGGGTTTGGTGCCTGGTGTAATTTACGGGGGTGCAGACGAAGTAAATTTTACTGCAGCTGCTACAGCTTTCAAGCCCATCGTGTACACAGGGGCATTTATGCTAGCCATTGTTAACGTAAACGGCAAAAGTTAC
>RDXD01000452.1 GCA_004292575.1 Bacteroidota bacterium | reverse complement strand
CGGTGCTCATAAAGCCGCCACCACTGTGTCCGTGTATGCCCACGCGGTCGGCATCCAAAAATGGGTGGCGGTTGGCCAGCTGCTCAATGGCTGTTTTTTTATCGGCCAAGCCATAGTCGCGCAGGTTGCCGTAGCCATAGTTATGGTACCATTTGCTGCGGCTGGGATGCCCGCCACGGTTGCCCACCGTTATTACCACAAAGCCCAATTGCGCCAATCGGTCTATACGGTCAAAGCCCCGTGCAAAGGCCTTGTTTACAGCCTCGGTTTGTGGCCCGGGATACACGTAGGCAATTACCGGGTAGCGCTTGGTACTGTCAAAGTTAAAGGGCTTATACATCACGCCAAATAGATCCGTTTGGCCATCGGCGGCTTTTACCACAAACGGGGTCGGAAACTTGTATCCTGCTTCCATTAGGCCCGTCATGTCGGTGGTTTCCAACTGCATTAGGGTTTTGCCATTGGCATCTACCACCATGCTTTGTGGAGCTGTGTTTACGCGGCTAAAGGTGGTGACACCATATCGGCTGTTGTCGTCCATGGTGCTGCTATGGTCGTAGTTGCCAGCGGTTATCAGTTTAAGGTTGCTACCGTCGAAGTTTACCCTATAAAGATGCAAGTAGTAGGGGTCTTCGCCGGTTTCGCGCCCATTGGCCGTAAAATACAGCACACGATTTTTTTCGTCAATTCTTTCAATCTCTTCTGCGTGCCATGCCCCGCTGGTTATTTGGTTTTTTAGGTTGCCTTGGGCGTCGTACAAGTAAAAGTGACCCCAACCGTCCCGCTCGCTCCATTGTATCAACTCCTGGCCGCCATTTATCAGTCCTGGGCGCCTATTTTCAACATAGGTATTCAGGCGCTCTTCCACCAGTGTCTTGGCTTTTTTCGTGGCCACATCTACCATCACCAGGTCTATGCGCTTTAAATCGCGGCTGGTGCGTGCCATATAAAATGCACTGTTTGTACCCAGCCAATAGTTGGGCCGGTTTTCTTCATCGCGTAGTTTATTGTCGGTCGGGGCATTCCACGCGGCTATCTCCTGGTCTTTAAATGCCGATACATTAATTCTTTCTTTGGTTTTGGCCTCCCAGTTTACCAGCCATAACTCGCGTATGGGCGCTTCCTTTTCGCCCGGCATTTGGTATTTGTAGGTTTCTAAGGTTGGCCGCGGCTCGCTTAGTGTGTTTATCACCCACAGGTCTTTTACCTTACGGGCGTCGGTACGGCTAAGTGCAAAATGGTTGCCATTGGGGCTCCACAATAAACCCACCGGTTTCCGTTTGTTTTTGTTTTTCTCTTTGTCCACATTGTTTTCGGTTTCGCCACTGCCTCCAAAGGCGTAATCTTCCACACCCTCGGTGGTAAGCGCAGTTTCCACAATTGTGCTGTCGTCTTCGTTTTTAAGTGCCTTGCTGTAGTTGGCGCTATCCATGTAGTAAATGTTGTGCTTGCGGCTAAAAATCACAAAGCGCTTGTCGGGCGTAAGGCTGGCCCAGCGGGGTTTGGCTTTGGGTTTCAAATGGTCTTTTAGTTCGGTAAGTTTGCCGGTAGCCAACTCGTATTCAAAAAAGAAGATCTTCTTTTCCTTTACGGCTGTGCTTTTGGCATCAGCTTTTTTGCTGGTGTCTTTTTTTGGCTCTTCGTCAAGCGTGCTTTTTACTTCAAACTGCACGGCATTGTCGTTTTTTACAAACTTTAAATTTTCAATACCCATGTGCAGTGCATCAAAGGGGTCTTTTACCACCTTGGTAATTTCGGCGGCCAGTTTGGCATTGTCCCAAAGTGTGGTTTTGGTAAGTTTCGCCATGTCAACCAAATACCAATTTTTGCCAGCCCTGGTTTCATAAACATACCAAAACCGATCGCCTGTTTTTAGCCAGTGCGGATCTACCGCTGTAGAAAACATCATTTTCTCCATGCGCTTGGGGCTAAACTTAGCCGCTGCTGCATAGTTAGCCTTGGCCAAAGGCGTATTTTGTGCAAAGCTCACTACCGTTGCCATAAGGCCCAGTACAAACATCATTTTCCGCATGCTATTGGGGTTTTGGCAATTTTAGACGATAAAACCCAACATTCAGTCGGGCTACGCGAGTTTTTTTGCCAATACCTTCAAAATAGTTTGGCATGGCTGGTTTTTGGGTGCCGATACCTGATGTGACCCTCCAAGTTAACGGTTTCAGCATGGGTAAGAAAAAGGGACTGGGCACCTGCATGATGCTTGAAAAAGATATCCCGAAAATCAGTGGTTGTTTAGTAAGCGATGGGCATTGCAGTTTTTATAACCCTTTGTCAATTTTTATGGCCCTAAAAAAGACAGAAATTGATTGATTTTTGGCCTAGCATTTGGCAGTGAAGCCAAATATTGCGCACCGCCATTCAAAATAGCCATATTGGTTTGAAACCAACTTTAGCACGTTGTTGACACAAGCCCAAATGTGGTTTTGTATGCCGTTATCGTAAGCAACCTATTGCTTCGGGGGGGGCAACCATGCTGTACGGTGTTTACTGCTTCATGAGCGGGTGGGTTATCGGGCAGAGTCGAGTCCCTCAGCCGCTTTTAGGGTGTTCATCAGCAGGGCGCCAATGGTCATAAGACCCACGCCGCCGGGTACCGGCGTAATCCAGCTGCACTTGGGTGCTACGCCATCAAAGTCCACATCACCCTTAATGCTAAATCCGCTTTTTTTGGTGGCATCGGTTACCCGTGTAATGCCCACATCTATCACCACAGCGCCCGGCTTCACCATGCTGTGGGTTAAAAAACCGGGTTTACCTAAGGCAGCGACTACAATGTCGGCTTGTTGGGTAAAGCTTTCGAGGTTGGGCGTTTTGCTGTGGCAAAGGGTTACGGTACAATTGCCCTGTGGGTGGTGGCTGCTCAGCAAGATGCTCATGGGTCGTCCCACAATGTTGCTGCGGCCTATTACCACGGCATGCTTGCCAGTGGTGGCTACGCCAAAATACTCAAGCAATAGCATAATGCCATAGGGTGTGGCAGGTATAAAGCTATCCAGACCCTGTACCATGCGGCCCACGCTTACGGCATGGAAGCCATCTACGTCCTTTGCGGGAACGATGGCTGCAATAATTTTTGAATCGTCAATATGCTTGGGCAGTGGCAGTTGTACCAAAATGCCGTCGATAGCAGTGTTTTGATTCAGCAGGGCTATTTCGGCCAGCAGTTCGGCTTCGGTTACCTCCAAGGGCAGCCTTATCAAACTGCTTTTGAAGCCCACTTCGGCGCAGTTTTTTACTTTACTGGCCACATAGGTTTCGCTGGCCCCATTGTTGCCCACTAGTATGGCTGCCAGATGCGGCGTTTTTTTTCCTGCCAATAGCCGTTCATTCACGGCGTGTTGCAGTTTTTCTTTAATGGCCGCAGCGGCTACCTTACCGTCTAATAATTGCATGGTGGCAAATATACAGTTCGGGTTTTTATAGTTCGCCGGTAGGCACAATCAACGTGGGCTTTGTTGTAATGTTGTATAAAAATTTCCATGTATTGTTATTGCACTGTTGTAGCCCGCGCACCCATGCGGGCACAGGCCAGCCATAGGTCTGAAATGGTAAACGAGTTGCTACTGGGCGAAACCGTGGAGCTGCTGGAGAAGCAGCACGATTTTTTGCGTGTAAAAGCCCAGTTTGATGGATATGAAGGATGGGTGCAGCACAGCCAATTGTGGTTGCTGCGAGGCGAAATTCCTGAAGCCTTGGGTTATGTAACCCGACACACTGCACAAATACGAGTAAACTACACTTGGGTACCTGTTCCGTTTGGCACACCATTTTTTGCCGCAGATGCCATGTCTTTTTCGGGTAGTGTGTTTGAGCTACGATATGATGAGGTGGGGGCTGATGCAACACCTACACTACGAGAGATTTGGAAAGTGTTTGAAGGCGCGCCATACCTGTGGGGTGGTAAAACACCTTGGGGTACCGATTGTAGTGGTTTTGTGCAACAAGTATTTAAGGTGCTTGGCCAAAAGTTGCCCCGCGATGCTTGGCAACAAGCTCAACTTGGTACAACAGTTGACTTTTTAGAAGCGGCTTTGCCAGGCGATTTAGCCTTTTTCGATAATTCGGAAGGGAAAATTATTCACGTCGGTATTTTAATTGATGATCATGCGATTGTGCATTCTAGTGGCAATGTTCGTGTTGATAAAATTGACCACCACGGCATTATTAACAACACCACCGGCAAGCGTACCCATCAGCTGCGCACCATAAAACGGTTGGGTTAAAAGCAAAGCAGCTGGTACGGCATTTGCTTAAAAATTAAACGGTCTTTCCACGCCAAGTTGGCAACGCGTTTTTGGGTATCGTGGCAATGGCTGTAGTTTTATACTTGGGATTTATTGTTTGCAACTACCCGGTTTTGGCCGCGGCTTACATACCACAGCGGTCGGTTTAGCGTTCGTGGGTATATTGCAAACCAACTAACTGAGGGCATATTGCGACTTCTGGCTACATGGTGGATCGGCGCCGGCATTTTGCTGCCCTGCTTTTTGCAGGCACAGGGTGGTGGCAATTTGCGTCAAAAAAAGGTGCCAGTAACCAGCGTACGGTACAGTTTTGATAGCTTAAGTACAGTGCCGGGGAGCTTTAGCATTAGCGGTGTGGCAGCCAACCAATACCAAGTAGATGCCGTAAACAGTGTACTTATATGGACGCTGCCGCCCCGGCAAGACAGTGTGCTGCTGCTTTACCGGGTGTTCTCAACCCGGCTCAACCAGCCCTCTTACCGCTACAGATTTGATAGTATTGCGGCGTTTTTTAAAGTAAATCCGGGTAAGGCGGTTACCATTCGTACGCCTGCCACCAACAAAATTGCCGATTTTGGCGGCTTGCGATATACGGGCAGTTTTGGCCGCAGCATCAGCTTTGGCAATACACAGGATGCCGTGGTAAATGCGCTTTTTAATTTGCAGATTAGCGGCTATCTGCAAGACAGTATTCAAATTTCGGGCGCCATTACCGACAACAACATTCCCATTCAGCCCGATGGTACCACACAGCAATTGAACGAGTTTGACCGTATTTGGCTACAGTTTAAACGCCGCGGCTGGGAGGTAAATATTGGTGACATTGACATGCGGCAGCAGCCCAGCTATTTTTTAAGTTATTTTAAACGCCAGCAAGGGCTTGAGGTAGAAGCCACACAGCGGCTGGGAAAGAAACTGACCAATACGGTTATAGCCAGTGGAGCCGTTGCAAAAGGTAAGTTTACCCGAAATGTGTTTCAGGGTTTGGAAGGCAACCAAGGTCCGTACCGGCTTACGGGCGCTAACGGGGAGCTGTTTTTTGTGGTATTGGCAGGTACCGAGCGGGTGTTTATAGATGGCATACAATTGCAACGTGGCGCCGATCAGGACTATGTAATTGACTACAACACAGCCGAAGTTACGTTTACCCCCAAGCAGTTGATTCAAAAAGACAAGCGCATACAAATAGAGTTTGAATACGCGGACCGAAACTACTTAAACAGCCTTTTGTACCTAAGTACCACCCTAAGGCAGCAAGATAAATGGCAGCTTAGTTTGGCTGGCTATTCCAATGCCGACGCCAAGAATAGTCCTATAAACCAAACGCTAAACACCGACCAACGGCGGTTTTTGGGCAATTTGGGCGATAGCATTGCGCAAGCCCTTTATCCCGTGGCCCAGGCCGGTACGTTTTCTACTTCAAAAATATTATATCGTAAAATAGACACGGTTGTAGCGGGGCAAGCTTATACCCTTTACCGATATCAGCCCCTGCCTGCAACCGAGCTTTACACCCTCAGTTTTACCAATGTTGGTAGCGGCAAGGGCAATTATATACCCAGTTTTAACGCCGCCAACGGTAAGGTGTACGAGTGGGTTGGCCCCGTAAATGGCGTGCCACAGGGTAGCTATGAGCCTTTAGCCTTTTTGGTGACGCCAAAAAAGCTGCAACATGCAACCGCCGCACTGCAATATGCCGTAGATGCAAATACCCAACTAAAGGCCGATGTGGGTATAAGCAGAAACGATATTAACACCTACAGCACCATACAAAAAGGCAACGACGTGGGTGCAGGCGTAAAACTGCTGTTGGAGCAAAAAAAAGCGCGCAGGTGGGGCAACAAACCCCTGCGCACCCACTGGGGTGCCGGCTATGAATGGGTGGGCAACCGGTTTAGGCCGCTGGAGCGCCTGCGCACTGTGGAGTTTTTGCGCGACTGGGGCCTGCCGTTTGAGACCGCTGCGGCAACGGAACACCTCCCCATGGCCAGCTTACAGTTGGCCGATAGCATACACAGCGTGCAATACCAATACAACGGATACTTGCGTGGCGATGGTTACAGTGGTCACCGCCAGCAAATTGGTTATACCTATCATAAGCAGTCGGTGGATGTGAACAGCGTGTTTAACCTTACCCAAATGGATGGGCAAGATTTTAAAGGTTATTTTTTGAGGCCAAATGTGGCTGTAACCAAAACGCTCAACCGCTGGAAAAATCACCAGATAGGCGGTGGTTATAGTTTAGAACACAATGCGCTTAAAAGCACCCGCATGGATACCTTGCTGCAAAGTAGTTTTTCGTTTACCGATTGGCAGGCATTTTTGCGCAGCAGTTCCGCCGGCTACAATCGCTGGGGGCTGCGTTATTTTTCGCGGGCCAACCGGGCCCCGGTGCAAGCAGCATTTGTACCGCTCGATGTAAATCACAATGTTACTGCCAACGTAGAGCTGTTAAAAAGCCTGAAACATCAGTTTAGATTTAATGGCAGCATGCGCATTTTGAATGTAAAAACGCCTGGTATTACCAACCAAAAAAGTGAGAATAGCCTGCTGGCCCGCGCCGAATATCAACTGAACGTACTTAAAGGCGGCGTAACCGGACAGGTGCTTTACGAAGTGGGTGCAGGGCAAGAACAGCAGCGCGACTTTAGCTATGTGGAAGTGCCTGCCGGGCGTGGACAATACACCTGGAATGACTATAACGCCGATGGCGTACCCCAGCTTAATGAGTTTGAAGAAGCCCAGTTTACCGATCAGGCCAAATACATCCGCATTTTTACGCCTACTAATAACTTTATAAAGGCCAATTACAACACCTTAAATTATAGCTTGCAGCTGAATCCAAGAGCCATTTGGGGTAATGGCGCCAAAGGTATGCGGAAGTGGCTGGCCAAGCTAAACCTACAAAGCAGTTTGCAAACCAGTAGTAAACAAATAAGCGATGGTGGTTTTGATTGGAATCCTTTTGGCAGTGCAGTGGCCGATACCAGCCTTATTTCGCTGATTACTAATTTGGCCAACACGCTATCGTACAACCGGTTCAGCAGCGCCTGGGGCGTTGATTTTGCCAATGTGCGCAACGCCACCAAGGCCATTTTGACCTATGGCTTCGAGACCCGCCAAATCAACGATTATAATTTGCGTTTGCGCAAAAATTTTGGCAGAACCATTACTACCGAGCTGGGCGGCAAAATGGGCTACAACAGGCTTACCACCCCCAACCCTAAATTTGATAACCGCAACTACAACATTGACTATTACAGCTTGGAGCCCAAGTTTACGTACACCCGCGGGGCAGTATGGCGATTTATAGCGGCATACAAATACAGCCAAAAAAGCGGCAGCTCATCGTTTGGTGCGCAGCAAGCAGTGTTGCACACCTTTAGCGCCGATGCCAAATACAATGTGGTGCAGAGCGGCGTGGTAACGGCCAAATGCACCTATACAAACATTGGCTTTAACGGCCCCACCAATTCTACAGTGGCGTATATTATGCTGGATGCCCTACAACCGGGTCGCAATTTGCTGTGGACGGTTGACTTTACCAAGCGTTTGGGCAACGCCTTGGAGTTGTCGTTTCAATACGAGGGCCGACAAGCCGGCACCACCAATATGGTGCATATTGGCCGCGCTTCGCTGCGTGCTGTTTTGTAGAAAAAAAAACACGCCATACCGGTTTAGGGCGTGGCGTGTTGGATTAAAAGAAAACTGGTGAGGCTAAAAGATTCCGCCTTTTTTTAGGTTGCGTGTGGCTTCTCCAATTCTAAAACCATTGTGATACACTTCTATTTTGTAGTTGCCGGTTTGGTAGTCTTTGTCTTGCCGCCAGTCGAAGCTAACGGGTATGCGGCGTAGGTTATCGTATTGCACGCCAATTTTGGTGCTGTAAAACTTTTCGCCGTCTTCGCGGGTGGTAAAGCTGGCGCTGCCGCTGCCGGGTATGGCTACGGGTTTGCCATCGGGGGCAATAATGGCCACAAACAATTCTTTCTGACCGCTGGGTGCCAGTTTGTTGGGGTCAAGGTCGAAGGAAATACGGAGCTTGTCCACTTTTTTTGCCGTTGTGGTGGCTTTTTCTTTGCCGCCGCCTTTTTCGTTAATGGGGGTAATGTTGAAGTTGGATGCGTGCAGCGTGCTGGCAATATCGTTGGTTTCTTCAAGCGATTTTTTAACCGCTTCTTTTTCGGCAACGGTGGCGGCTAAGGTCTGCTCAACTTGCTGCTTTTCGGACGAAATTTTTTGATTAGAATTAACGAGTTGCTCGTTTTCGCCCTTTAATTTTTCCACTTCGGATGCCAGGGTTTCAATGCGGCCATTTAAATCGGCAATCATTTTGCGCGCCCGGGCCAAGTCGGCCGCCGTGGCGTTCTTATTGCTTACAATTTTATTAATTTCATTTTTTAGGGCGGCTATTGCTTTGCTGTCGGCTTCTATGGTTTGGTTTAGCGTTTGGTTTTCGCCCATTAACGAATCGAGGCGGCTTAGAGATGCGTTGTACAACTCGCTAACCTCATCTTTTTCTGTGGTAATGGTGGCGTTTTGGGTAGTGAGGGCTGTTACCTGCTCTTTGGTTTTGCTCTTATCGTACAAAATGTAACCCCAGGTGCCTAACAGGGCCGCTACCAGAATGCCGTAAATGAGCGTTGGGTTTACTTTTTGCTGTCTAGATGGTTGGGGTTCGAATTCGTTTACCATGGTTGTAGTTTTAATCTTTAAATCAATTTTGAGACGATTGCCAAACACCGTGCCAAAAGCTTTTCTACGGGTTGTTAAAAACTTTATAAGGCAGTTGTAGCAAAGTACGTTTTTTTTGTAGTAATGTCGGTAGATAACATTATGATGCAATGGAAAAAAGGCCAGTTTAAGCCGGTATATTGGCTTGAAGGTGAGGAGTCTTTTTTTATTGACGAGGTGGTGGCACATGCCGAAAAGCGCTTGCTTACCGAGGCCGAAGCAGGTTTTAACTTAACAATTTTTTATGGAAAAGATGCCGATTGGACGGCAGTGGTAAATGCCTGTAGGCGCTACCCCATGTTTGCCGAGCGGCAGGTGGTGCTGCTGAAAGAAGCGCAGCACATGAAGGACATTGACCGCTTGGAGAGCTACTTTGAACACCCCATGAAATCGACCGTGCTGGTGGTGAGCTACAAAGAGAAGAAGCTGGACGGGCGTAGTAAAATGGCCAAGCACATAAAAAATGTGGGCGAGATATTAACTACCAAACCCTTATACGACAATCAGTTGCCAGAGTGGGTGACCAACTTGGCGGGCCAAAAGGGTTACGCGTTGCAGCCCAAAGCACTTAGCCTTGTAATAGACCATATTGGCAACGATTTAAGCCGTATTAGCAACGAGCTGGATAAGGTGATTATTAACCTTAGCAACCGTAAGTTGATTACGGAAGACGACATTGAGAAATATGTGGGCATTAGCAAAGAGTACAATGCGTTTGAATTGCAAAATGCCCTTACCCAACGCAACCTTACCAAGTGCCTGCAAATTATACAGTATTTCGAAAGTAATCCCAAAGCGTTGCCCATACAGCAGTTGTTGCCAACGTTGTATTCTTTCTTTAGCAAAGCTTATTTGGTATTTGGTGCCGGCACTAACAACGAAAACGAACTGGCGCAGTATTTGGGCTACAAGAGTGCTTTTGGCAGTTACATTAAAGACATTATTAATTGCGCCAAAAATTATAGACAACAAGGCGTAGAAAAGGCGCTACTGCTGCTGCACGAATACAACCTCAAGAGCATTGGCATTGGAAACGTTAACACTTCCAACGCTGGCCTGCTTAAGGAAATGGTGGTAAAGATGATTCACTAAGTGTGGCAGGCTCTATAAGATCCCAAAGATTACCATACAGGTCGCTAAAAACGGCCACCTGCCCGTACGGCTGCTGTACGGGTGTGCGTGCAATGTGTACACCCGCTTGTACTAGATGCGCATAGTAGGTGCTAAATATGCTGGTGTAAAGAAAAAAAGCCACCCTGCCTCCCGTTTGCTGCCCAATGGCTTGCTTTTGGCTGGGCGTGGCTGCTTTGGCCAACAGCATGTTTGCTCCAACCACTTGGGGAGGTGGCGTAACCACCACCCAGCGCTTTTCACTGGTTTGTGGGGTGTCTTCTGCCAATTGAAAAAGCAGTTTTTCAGTAAAAAAAGCGATGGCTTCGTCATAGTCGGCCACTACTAGTGTGGTGTGGGCGCGGGGCAGCATATATTTAGTTTGATGGTGTTGTGACGAATAAAGATTGGCTTTTTTTGTAATGGCCACTGGCACGGTGGATGTGTGCAATGGTTTTGCTAAGGTGGTTTCTGCTGCAGCCGAAGCTTTTCAACTAAGGCGTTAGCAGGGCCAAGTGTTGAAGGGCATTTTGCTTGTCGTGGGCCAATTGCTGCTTTAGGGCGGGTAAGCCATCAAACTTTATCTCGGCACGCAGCTTTTGGTGTACAAACACCCGCAGCGTTTGCTGGTAAATGTTTGCATCAAAATTAAAAATATGGACTTCGATAACGCGGGAGGTGCCTTCTACCGTTGGGCGAACGCCAATGTTCATCATGCCATTATAGACCGCGGGGTTTGGTTTGCCATTGGTAGGTGCTACATTTACCTGCACGGCATAGACGCCATTGCCTGGGATTAATTTTTCGCCATCAATGGGTTGTAAATTGGCGGTAGGAAAGCCGATGGTGCGCCCCAATTGGTTGCCCTGAACCACCTGACCCTCGAAAAAATAGGTGTAACCAAGGCAGGCATTGGCTTGCGTAACATTGCCATTGAGTAAGGCCTGGCGGATGGTGGTTGAGCTTACGGTGCTTTCTTTTACCAGTTGCTCAGGAATTTCTTTTACGACGAAATGGTGCTGTTGGCCCATGCTCTGCAGCAGTGAAAAGTTACCTTGCCGTTGGTGGCCAAAGCGATGGTCGTAACCCACAACAATGGTGTGTGGGGTAAAATAGCGCACTAAAAAATCGGTTACATAGGTTTCGGCGCTCATATCGGCAAAATAGCTGGTAAATGGCACCACTACCAGGTGGTCTATTTGGGCGGCAGTTAAAAGTTCAATTTTCTCGTTTAGGGCGTTGAGTAGCCTGATTTCGCCTCCATTTTGGCCTACTATTTTGCGTGGGTGTGGGTGAAAGGTGATGATGACGGTTTGCCCGCCCACCGCAGCGGCCACTTGCTTTAGCTGGGCAATGATTTGCTGGTGGCCGGCATGCACACCATCGAAAGTGCCAATGGTGACTACCGCATTGGTGAAGCGGGGCAGCAGGTGGAGCTGGCGATGTACGAGCATGGTGTTAATGCTATGATTATGATGGAGGTTTGCCCCGGTGTGTGCATGTTGGCTACCTGCCCAATAGAAGTACTAAGGCTAGGAGGCCGCAGGATAGGAGCGGATAGCCCACAGGCTCTATGCAATAGAGCCGAGGACTAGCAGCGGATAGCCTGCTACAATGCTTAATGGTGGTATGCAGATGCCGCCCCTCGATATTGTATTTGTTGAAACTCTATGCGTGGCGCTTCTAACGGATTTATTATGAGGCTATTAGGCGGCTACCGCTTTGTTTACCAAATCGGCCGCTTCGCTTAGCAAAATGGCACTTTGTACTTTTAAGCCGCTTTCGTCAATCAGTTTTTTGGCTTCTTCGGCATTGGTACCTTGCAGGCGTACGATGATGGGTATTTTAATTTCGCCAATGACGTTGTAGGCATCGATGACTCCCTGGGCTACGCGATCGCAGCGCACAATACCGCCAAAAATGTTGATGAGGATGGCTTTTACTTTGGGGTCTTTGAGGATGATGCGGAAGCCAGCCTCAACGGTTTGGGCATTGGCACTGCCGCCTACATCGAGAAAGTTGGCTGGTTCGCCGCCACTCAATTTTATCATGTCCATGGTGGCCATGGCCAGGCCCGCACCGTTTACCATGCAGCCCACGTTGCCATCAAGTTTTACAAAATTGAGGTTGAACTGCCCAGCTTCTACCTCGGTTGGGTCTTCCTCGGTTACATCACGCATGGCGGCCAAATCGGCATGGCGGATGAGTGCGTTTTCGTCGAGGCTCATTTTGCAATCTACGGCTATGATTTTTTCGTCGCTGGTTTTGAACAGCGGATTTATTTCGAGCATGCCACAATCGAGGCCCGTGTAGGCGGCATACAGGTTGGTTACAAATTTTACACAGCTTTTAAAGGCTTCACCGCTAAGGCCGAGGTTGAAGGCGATTTTGCGAGCCTGAAAGCCTTGCAAGCCGCCACCTGGATGTACCCACTCTTTGAATATTTTTTCGGGGGTGTTGTGCGCCACTTCTTCAATGTCCATGCCGCCTTCGGTGCTGTACATAATGACGTTTTGACCTTTGGCACGGTCGAGTAGGATGCTCAGGTAGAACTCTTTTACAGGGTTGGGGCCGGGATAGTACACATCTTGGGCCACCAATATTTTGTTTACTTTTTTGCCCGCGGGTCCGGTTTGGATGGTAACGAGGGTTTGGCCCAATATGTTTTTGGCAATGTTGGTAACATCGTCGAGGCTTTTGGCCACGGCTACCCCGCGCTGCTCGGTGCCTACAATTTTGCCCTTGCCCCTGCCACCGGCGTGTATTTGCGCTTTGATAACGGCAAAGTTGTTGCCGGTTTGATTTTTTATTTGGCGGTACGCTTCTTCGGCTGCCATTACGGTGTCGGCGGCAAAGCCTTCTTGTACGGGTACATTATACTTTTTTAGCAACTGCTTGGCTTGGTATTCGTGCAAATTCATACAGCGGGTATTTTTTTAGTAAAGTGTGGCGAAGATAGGGTTGTGCGAAATATGACGATAGAAAGGGGTTGCAAATTTGGTGGTGGGCGGTTGGGTTGGGCCTTTTGGATTTGGCACGCGGCGCGCAAAGGACCGTGTGGGAGATTTTTTCTTTGCGGCTTTGCGGCGTGGCGTGGGATTCTTTCTTGTAGCACGCAAAGGCGCGGCGGCGCAACGGACGGTGTGGGAG
>RDXD01000088.1 GCA_004292575.1 Bacteroidota bacterium | reverse complement strand
GTGCCGCTGGTGGGTTCGGGTATCGTAATGGAACCCTGTGTAGAACAGGTGGCATCTACCACCGTGGCAGCAGCAAGGCTTAAATCGAGACGGCTGATGATAATAACAAGATTAGCCGTGTCGGAAACACCAAACTGATCTTCTACCTTGTAGGGCAGCACAAAGGTTCCACTAAATGTAGGACTAGGTGTAAATGTAAATGTGCCATCAAAAGTATTGTTCCATACCAATTCTCCCTGTGCTTGAAGGGCCACACCGAGATTGATAAAGGTCATTTGGGCCAGAGGTACGCCATTGATGTTGTCGTTGGTGGCTACGGTGCCAGTTATTGCAGCACCATTGCACTGGCGTAAAGTATCATCCACAGCCACAGGTACGGTACAGGTAGTGCCATTGATGGTTACTGACGTACTTGCTGTACAGCCACCGGCATCGGTTACGGTTACCGAGTAACTGCCTGCGGCAAGGCCGGTAATGAATGGTGTACCATCGCCAGTTGGCGTGCCAGCCCAATCATAGGTATAAGGCAAAGTGCCACCCGTAGGCGCTACCGTAGCTGTGCCATTTATATTATTGGGGAAGCCAAAGCAAGTAATGTCTGTTTTGCTGATGGTTACTGCAAGCGTTGATGCCTCTGTACCAACTATTGAAGTAAGTTGTTTGGTGCAGCCCTTGTTATCGGTTACGGTAACGGTATAGGTGCCTGCGGACAAACCACTGATGTCTTTAGTAATGGCACTAAAACCACCGCCGGTACGTGTCCACGCATAACTATAGGGCACTGTGCCTGCCTGTGCCGTTAACACGATGGAACCACTTGGTGCCTGACCACAACCGTTGTTGTTGGTTACTTCTGCAAACACTTCCAACTCATCGGGCTGGGTGATGGTTACAGTAGATTGTGCCGTACAGCCTTTGATATCGGTTACGGTTACGGTATAGTTACCAGCTAATAAATTGGTACGTACTGCACCGCTGCCGCCATCGCTCCACTGATAAGTATATGGTGCGGTACCCCCCGTTGGGGTAGCCGCGGCACCGCCATCAGCACCGCCAAAACAATCGGTGGCTTTATCGGCAGTTACACTTAAGGTCAATACATCGGGATGCGTAATATCTGCAGCATTGAATGTGGCCGAACAACTGTTGGCATCGGTTACGGTTACCGAATAAGGACCTGCTGCTAAGCCGGTAATGTCTTCCGTATTAGCACCATTGCTCCACAGGTAAGTGTAAGGGCCTACACCACCGCTAACCGAAAGATCGATGGCACCATCGCTGCCACCATTGCAAGAAATATTGGTGTTTACAAAGCTGGTGGCTAATGGTGCTGATTCCGTTACGGTATACGACTTAGCATCTGTACAACCGTTGGCATCACTTACGGTAACACTGTAAGTGCCTGCTGCAAGATTGGTGCGATTCTGGGGATTATCAGTACCCGCAATATCTGCCCAATCGTATGTTAATGTACCGGTACCCCCTGTGTTGCTCAGGGTTATAGCACCGGTAGAGGCACCATTACATAGTACATTGGTTACCGTGCCGCTTAAAACTAAAGCTGTAGGGCTAGTAACGGTTGCTGTAGATATAGCCGTGCAACCTCGGGCATCGGTTACCGTTACCTGATAATTGCCTGCCGCTACATTGGTAAGGTCTGCTGTGGCAGCATTATTACTCCATAAATACGTATAATTGGTAGTGCCGCCGTTTACGATTGTAGTTACTCCACCATTGGTGCCGCCAAAGCAGGTTACTGCGGTAGGCGTGGTAGAAACGGTAAGTTCGGCAGGCTGGCCTACCGCAATATTGCCGGAATTAACCGTACAGCCATTGGCATCTCGCACAATAACGAAGTAGGTGCCTGCTGCTAAACCGGTTACAGTATTGGTAGTAGCGCCGTTGCTCCACTGGTAGGTTAAAGTACCCGTGCCGCCGCTGGCGGCTATTGAGATAGCACCGGTAGTGCCCCCAAAGCAATTTACGGGTGTTACCGCTGGAGTTCCAACCACTATTGGGGTTGGCTGGGTAATATCTATATTATTTATGGTACTGGTGCAGCCGCGTGCATCGGTGATGGTGACACTATACGTACCTGCCACTAATAGGGACAGGTCTTTATTGGTGGCCTGGCCGGAAGGCACTATACCTCCACTAGTGGCTGTCCATGCAAAGGTGTAAGGCGCAGTGCCGCCGGTTGGGGTGAGTATAATTTGCCCGGTAGCACCACTATTGCAGCTGACATTGGTAACCACAGGTGTGCCACTAACCGCAGCCGCAGGCTGGGTAAGTATTACAGTAGCCGTAGCTGTACAGTTGGCTGGTACGTCGGTTACGGTAACCACATAGGTGCCGGCAGGTTGGCTACTTAAATCCTCGGTATTGTTCCCGCTAAATGTGCTGTTATTTCTAGTCCAGCTATAGGTATAGCTGCCTGTGCCACCGGCTACGGTAAGGTTAATGGCTCCAGTACTGCCACCAAAACACGATACATTGGTACTTGACTGATTAATAACTATTTGAGTAGCCTGCGTAATGGTACGGCTAAGACCACCTATGCAACCATTAGCATCTCTAACCACTAAATTATACGTACCAACTGCCAGGCCGGAAATGTTTTGATCGG
>RDXD01000451.1 GCA_004292575.1 Bacteroidota bacterium | reverse complement strand
GGTAAGTCATTTACTTAACCAAAGCACAAGTCTTATTCGCAAGTATGGCGGCCGGGCACACGTTATTGGCAAGCTCGATCGCAAACTAAACATGGTTGATACCGCCATGGAGATTAAAATCGCAGACTTTGACGTAAGCATCGATATGCTAAAAAAAGAATATGCTTTTGCCGAAGCCGCCCGCAGTGCAACAGAGCAAGCCAAAAGTGCAATGCTTTTTACCAAGAGTTGGGAATTGGACTATGCCCTTGATGTGGTTACCAGCACCATAAGCCTCGATTTGGCTACGACCAAGGAAAACCTACTTGATTTGGACAGCCTAACCAGCCAATACAGCATGGATAGCGATGAGCTATACACCAACTTGGATAAGTTGGCCGATAAAATAAAAACAGAAAGTTTTGTGGTGCCTGCATCAAAACAATACAGCAACCCCAACTATAAAATGACCGATGCTGACAAATTGGAAAGCAAAGGGTTTGGCGATATCTTTAACTAATTTTTTGTTCGACGCATTTTAAAAACTAAATAATTTAAAACCTTTCACCATGCAGTGGAGTAAACTTACTTTTTTTTCAAAAACCTTGATAACATTGGGTGCGGCTGGCATTATTGGCTTTGGTGTGTATAAACTGGCACCTGGCCTCAAAACCGAAGCCTCTCGACAACTTGAAAAGCTGGATGTAAGCGACAAAGACGTGAATAATTTAGTTTCAACCGACGAACTCGCGCTGCCCACAAACGAACCCTCGGCCAAGGTTGCTGGCAAGCCACTGGTAAAAATTGCCGGGTATGCGTGGAATGCACAAAGCGGCATAATTGTAGCCAATGGCGGCCCAAAAACCACCAAGGGAAGCCCAATGGAGACCGAAGGTGTTAACTTAGAGTTGATAAGGCAAGATTGGCTAAGCGAGCTGCGGAATTTACAAATCAAGTTTATTGATGAGTTTGACGCTGGAAAAAATATGCCAACAGAAGGGGCCGCAGGCATTATGATAATGGGCGACGGGGTACCATTTTATATTAGTAGCACCCAGCAAGCGCTTGACGACAAGTATGGAGCGGGCAAATACCAACTTCAAGTGGTAGGGGCCGTGGGGTTGAGTTATGGTGAAGACAAATTGATTGGCCCACCCAGCTGGAAGCTGAACCCGCAGAGTATGAAAGGGGCCCTCATTAGTACGGTGATTGGTGACGGCGACTGGGTAACTACTGTAAATTACGCCTTTGCCAACGGTCTTAAAGTAAACCCCGACCCCGCCACCTACGATGCTGATGCGGTAAACTTTGTTGCTGCTGCCAACGATGATTACATTGAAGCTTCAAAAGACCTCATAAAATCGCAGCGCGAAGGATACACGGTAAGCTTGAAAGAAGTAAAAGATGGCAAGCTAACCGGCAAAACCGTAAACCGTAAAATTGATGGCTGCGCCACTTGGACACCGGGTGACAAAATGGTATTCGATGCCATTGGAGGTGTTACCGACATTGTTTCTACCAAAGAGTTTAACAACCAAATGGCCACAGCACTTATATTTCCCAAGCAATGGGCCGAAAAAAACAGTACCCTGGTAACCAGCATCTTAAAGGCCTCTTTCGAGGCCAGCAATCAAATGAAACAGTACGATAGCTGGCGGGTACGTGCCAGCGAAGCCACGCAAAAAACCTTTGCTATGGAAACACCACAGTATTGGTATGACATGTTTAAGGGGACCAAGGGTGAAAAAAACGGAATAAGCTACAACATGGGAGGCAGTCGCGTATTTAACCTAGCCGATGCAAACCAATATTTTGGGGTAACGGATGGCACAAACCGATACAAAGCCGTGTACGACCAAGTAAGCCGCTACCTTAAAGGGTTGAACCCGGCCGGCTTTAACCAAAATGTAAAACGTATTGTACCCTACGAGGAAGCGGTAAATCTCAGCTTCTTGAAAGCAATTCAAAATTTGGATGCCGGTAAAGCCAACACTGCCGACTACACCCAAAAGGCTACCAGCGTTGTGGCCAGCGGCGAGTGGCGCATCAACTTTGAAAGCGGACGCGCTTCGTTGCGCCCCGAGGGCAAAGATGTATTGGAGCAAATCTACAACCTCCTTATTCAAGCCGAAGACAGCAAGCTGGATTTGATTGGCCATACCGACAATACCGGCACTAAAGTCGGCAACTACTCGCTAAGTGCAGCAAGGGCCGAGGCGGTAAAAAGCTATCTCATTGGTAGGGGCATTCCTGCCGCAAGATTCCAAAAAATTGAGGGTAAGGGCCAAGACGAACCCTCGGCCGACAATGCTACCGAAGCCGGCAAAGCCCAAAACCGTCGGGTGGTGGTTACCATTTTAAAGTAAAGTTGAAACGAGTAAATGTTGAAGCAAGTGAAAGCTTTTTTTCGTCCTTTTGAACGGGTAAGCAGCCGCCAACGCTTAGCCGCGGTAGGCCTGTGGGTGGGCATACTGCTGCTTTGGTGGGTTCTCAGTGCCCTTGGCACCCGCCATATCTTTCCAAGCCCGGCGCAAGTATGGCAGGGCCTTGCCAACCTTTTTAATGAAGGCCTTATTGTTCACATCTTTAGCAGTCTTGGGCTAGCAACGCAGGCCATTGCCATATCGCTGCTGTTTTCACTTCTGGTGGTGTACCTAAGCCCATTGCCAGCACTAAAGCCATTGGCTCTTTTTTTAAGCAAGTGCCGCTACTTGCCCCTCACCGGCATTACTTTTTACCTAGCCATTTTGGTTAAAGATGCCCGCACCATGCAGGTAAGTGTGCTTACGGTGTTTATGAGCTTGTACTTTATCACCTCACTACTGGCCGTACTAAAAGACATACCAACCGATGAAATTGACCACGCCCGAAGCCTGAAGTGCAGCCGGTGGGAGGTACTGTGGGAGGTAGTTATTAAAGGCAGACTAGACTACGTGATTGATGTGCTGCGGCAAAACCTGGCCATTGTGTGGATGATGTTGGTAACGGTAGAGAGCATATTGGTGGCCGCTGGAGGTTTGGGTGTGCTTATAAAAAACAGCGATAAGTTTATGAACCATGGTCGAATTGTGGCGCTACAATTGGTGATATTGCTGCTCGGTCTTTTGCTCGACTGGGGCTTACAAACGCTACGCAAGGGCCTGTTTCGTTACTCCACTTTTTAAGAAAAACATCACCATGACAAATGCCTACCAGCAAACCGATACAATACTGCACGTAGAAAACGTGAGTGTGGTTTATGGTGCAAAAACCATTATTGAAAACATCAGTTTTACCGAAAAAAACACCGTACGGCCCAATGCCCAACAGGGCCAAACCATTGCTTTTTTGGGGCGCTCTGGCCGCGGAAAATCTACCCTGTTTAGAGTAATTACCGGTTTGGAAAAGCCCACCAGCGGGCGTATTCTGATACCTGACTACAACAAACCCATAAACGAAACCGGCCAGCCTGCAAAGCCTGTGGCTGAGGGCGACGTAGGTTTTGTAAACCAACGATACACCCTGTTTAGGCATAAAACTGTGTATCAAGCACTTATGTTTGCGCTGCGCAAAAGCACCGATTCAGAGGCTGAAAAGCAAAATAAGGTGCTGCAATATTTGGCCGACTGGGGGCTGGAGAAAGTAAAAAATCAGTACCCAAACGAGCTGAGTGGGGGCCAGCGACAACGCACTGCCATTTTGGAACAATTGCTTAGCAGCGGTTATTACATGGTGCTCGATGAACCATTTTCGGGCCTCGATGTGGGAAACATAGAAAGCGTAAAAAAAGCATTTCACCTCATCACCAGCAGCCACGAACTCAATACGATTGTGTTTAGCACCCACGATATTGAACTGGCCGTAGAACTGGCCGACAGCATTTATGTAATGGGCTACGCCTCCTCCCCCAATGATGATTTGAAACAAGTGGGCACCATTGTGGGCCACTTTGATCTTAAAGCCATGAATCTGAGCTGGGCTGGCACGTTCGACGCCCGCCATGCAGAGTGTGCCAAAGCAATAAAAGCAGCCATGCTGGCTTCATAGCGGCAACACCCGCAACCAACCGACAGCGCCGATGGCTGCTATTTACGCTGCAAGAGTTCATCTCGCGTTAGCATCAACATTCTGCTTACCTGCTTGCCATTAATAAATGCCGCCGCCTTTATCCTAACGGGTCCTTCGGGCAGTGCAAAGGGTACGCTATACAGTAAGGTTTTGGGGCTGGGGAAGCTCTCGTTAATGGTATAATAGATTTTAGCATTGGGGTGGTCGCAACCCATTTCCACCGTGGCAATTTTGTCCTTCCCCAGTTTTGCCTTGGTCAAACCGTTCAAAATGGGCCTCGGTGCGTTGTACAAAACCCGGCCACTCTCGCGTACTCGCCGGGCTCCACAGCACCTCGGCCAAGGCCAGCGCCCGCGGGTAAGTCATATAGAAGGCGTGGTCAAGCGTGGGAACTTTTTCAGTCCACAAGTTGCCCTGCCCACCCAGTATAAGGCTGCTGTTTACGCCTGCGGGTACGGGTTCAAATTCGTAGGTGGTTTTCAGGTACAGCTTCTCATATATCCGCGGCTCCAGCGTAGCGTCGGCTTGCATGTAATCTAAGTAGCAGTGTGTGGTGGGTGTCATAACCGCCGCATGCCCCATTTTTGCAGCCTCCACCCCACCCTTTGTACCGCGCCAGCTCATTACCGCAGCACCATCGGCCAGTCCACCGTCCATTATTTCATCCCACCCAATCATGGTTTTGCCTTTGGCGGCAATCATGGCGTTTACCCGTTTCATAAAATAGCTTTGCAGCCCATGCACGTCTTTAATGCCGTTTTTGCGCATAAACTGCTGACACACAGGGCTTTTTTCCCAATAGCCGTGGTAGCATTCATCGCCTCCGGCATGTATGTACTGGCCAGGAAAAAGCTGCGCCACTTCGCCAAACACCTTATCTAAAAATGCATATACCTTTTCATCGGCAGGGTTTAGCGTATTATCCAGCAGCATTTTAAACGTACCATTGGCGTACCACTCGCTAAACTTGCTACCGGGGTTTACATAGGCTGGCACTTTGGTAATGCTCAGTTCGGGGTAAGCGGCTATGGCAGCCAGGCTGTGGCCGGGCACATCTATTTCGGGCACAATGGTAATGTGGCGCTCGGCGGCATAGCGCACCACTTCGGCTATGTCGGCCTGCGTGTAAAAGCCACAGTCGGTAGCCTTTTCCCCTGGCACGGGTGCAAGGCGCTCTCCAAAAGTGCCGTAGCGGGGCACACGGCACCCACCAACCTCGGTTAGTTTTGGGAAGCTTTTTATTTCTATCCGCCAGCCATTATCATCGGTAAGGTGCCAGTGCAACACATTTAGCTTGTAGTGGGCCATCACATCCAGATATTGTTTTACCTCGCTTACGGTAAAAAAATGGCGGCTCACATCCAGCATAAGACCACGCCAGCCAAAGCGTGGCGCATCAGCCATGGTGCAGCAAGGCACCAGTAGCTGCACACCCTTGTTCAAAGCGCGGGCGGGTAGCATTTGCAGCACGCTTTGCAAGCCATAGAAAATGCCCGCAGGTTCACCGGCCTCAATGC
The DNA here is from genome assembly GCA_004292575.1 of Bacteroidota bacterium. Taxonomy (GTDB): domain Bacteria; phylum Bacteroidota; class Bacteroidia; order Chitinophagales; family Chitinophagaceae; genus Phnomibacter. The sequence continues at coordinate 12,034 of RDXD01000451.1, read as the reverse complement.
TAATGCCCCCTGTGTTCACCTCCAACTTATACCCTTCGGCACCGTGGTCGTTTGGCTTATTCACCAGCCGCAACCGCAGCACTTTGCCAGCGGCAGCGTTGGCGTCCACGGTTAGTCCCACCCTGCTGGCTTGTTGGCCAAACCATTGGGTTACAGCCTTCAACTGCGCACTATTAGCGCCTTCGTTAGTCACGGCTAAGGGTCCATTGATGGTTAAATGGCCGGGCTGTGCGGTGTACGTTACCGGTGCTGGTATAAGTTGATGCTGTGATGCGGCAGGTTGCGCCACACTTAGCCCACTGGCCACCATGGTAATAATCAGTAGTTGCTTCAGCATAAAGAAATTTATGGGGGTAAAGGTAATGAGGTATCCCGCCGCTTTGATGCGCAAAAGGTATGCAAAAGCATTTTATACACCTTCTCTGCCAATTTCAGCCAGTTGCCCACATAGCCAACCAATCTTGCCAATGCTTGTTTGTACATTCGCCACCCCAAACTATGCCCACATCCAAAAAAGTTACGCCGCCCGTTGCCTTGGTTAGTCACCCTACCGATACCATTTCGGTAATGGGTGCCCGCGAACACAACCTCAAAAACATCGACATCAGCATACCCAAAAATAAGCTGGTGGTGTTTACAGGCGTTAGTGGCAGCGGCAAAAGCTCGCTGGCCTTCGATACCATTTACAACGAGGGCCAACGCCGCTACATGGAAAGCTTTAGTGCCTATGCCCGCCAGTTTATGGGCGATATGGAGCGGCCCGATGTAGATAAAATTACCGGCCTGAGCCCTGTTATTTCCATTGAGCAAAAAACAACCAATAAAAACCCCCGCAGCACCGTAGGCACGGTAACCGAAATTTACGACTTTATGCGTCTGCTGTTTGCCCGCGCCGGCGAAGCCTACAGCTACAACACCGGCAAAAAAATGGTGAAGTGGAGCGAGGAAGAAATTGTAGCCAACCTGTTTCAGCGCTTTTGGCAGCAGCGCATTAGCCTGCTGGCGCCCATGGTGCGGGGGCGCAAGGGCCACTACCGCGAGCTTTTTGAAGAGCTGCGCAAAAAAGGCTACCTCAAAGTGCGGGTAGATGGCGACATAAAAGACCTGGTACCAAAAATGCAGGTAGATAGGTACGTAATTCACGATATAGAACTGGTGGTAGATCGCCTGGAGGTAACCGACGACATGCGGGTGCGCCTTAGCCAAAGCATTCAAAAAACCCTGCAGCTGGGAAAAGATCTGATGATGGTGGCTGCACATCCTGCCTCCGAGGCTGCGTCAAAACCCACTGCCAAAACCGCCAAGCAGGCAGCCGCAACGCCCGTTGTGCTTTACTCCAAAGCACTAATGTGTGCCGACACGGGGCTTAGCTACGACGAGCCATCGCCCAACACGTTTAGTTTCAACAGCCCCTATGGTGCCTGCCCCAACTGCAAAGGCTTGGGTACTGTGTACAGCATCGATTTAGATACCATTGTACCCGATGCCACCAAAACCGTAGCCCAAGGCGGCATTGCCCCCATTGGCGAAGAACGCGAAGCGTGGATTTGGCGCCAAACGGCACAAATGGCCAAGCAGCATAAAATACCCCTCAACAAACCCATTCAAAGCCTTACACCAGCCCAACTCAACGTGCTGCTTTATGGAAACGCCGAGGGCATAAGCCCCGCCAACCCTCAGCAATTAGGCACCGCGGGCACCCAGGACAGTTTCAGCCAACCCGCCGAATCCGATACCAGCTTCGAAGGCGCCGTTGGACTACTTTACCGCTGGTTCAACAGCAGCAGTAGCGATAGCATACGCGATTGGGCCGAAAGCTTTATGAAACTCGACGACTGTCCCGCTTGCAAAGGCACCCGGCTAAAACCCGAAAGCCTTTGGTTTAAAATAGCCGACAAAAACATTGCCGAGCTGTGCGCCATGGACTTAGACGCGCTAGCCGCTTGGTTTCATGGCTTGGAAAGCAGCTTAAGCCAAAAGCAAAACCTTATTGGAAAAGATGTGCTGAAAGAAATACGCGAACGCCTCAGTTTTTTAACCGATGTGGGCCTCAACTACCTTAGCATAAACCGCCCCAGCCGCACCCTTAGCGGCGGCGAAAGCCAGCGCATACGCCTGGCCACACAAATTGGCAGCCAGTTGCAGGGCATTACTTACATCCTCGACGAGCCCAGCATAGGCCTACACCAACGCGATAACCACCGCCTCATTTTGGCGCTCGAAAACCTGCGCAGCCTGGGCAACAGCGTGCTGGTGGTAGAGCACGACAAAGACATAATGCTGGCCAGCGACTACCTTGTGGACATTGGCCCACGCGCTGGCCGCCACGGTGGCACTATTGTGGCACAGGGCACGCCCCAGCAGGTTATGGCCTCCGGCTCCGAAACCGCAGCCTACCTCTCCGGCAAAAAAAACATACCCGTACCCAGCCAGCGGCGGGCCGGCAGTGGCAAAACCATCGAGCTAAAAGGTGTAACCGGACACACGCTAAAAAATGTATCGGCCCGCTTCCCGCTGGGCAAGTTCATTGTGGTATCGGGCGTAAGTGGCAGTGGCAAAAGCACCCTCATAAACGATACGCTGTATCCACTCCTTAGCAACCACGCCTTTTTGGCTAGCAAAATGAAGCCCATGCCTTACAAAAGCATCAAGGGCCTCGAACACATTGATAAAGTAATAGAAATAGACCAAAGCCCCATTGGCCGCACACCCCGCAGCAATCCCGCCACCTATTGCGGCTTTTTTACCGAAATCCGCCAGCTCTTTTCCAGCGTGCCCGAAGCCAAAATACGCGGCTACCAGCCCGGCAGGTTTAGCTTTAATGTAAAAGGTGGCCGCTGCGAGGCCTGCCAAGGCGGTGGCATGCGGGTAATAGAAATGAACTTTTTGCCCGATGTGTATGTGCCTTGCGACAAATGCCAGGGCCGACGCTACAACCGCGAGACCCTCGAAATACGCTACAAAGGCAAAAGCATAGCCGATGTGCTCGATATGACCGTGGACGATGCCGTAGAATTTTTTCAGGCAGTGCCCTGGCTGTACCGCAAAATAAAAGTACTGCAAGATGTGGGGCTGGGATACATAACCCTGGGCCAAAGCGCCGTAACCCTTAGCGGCGGCGAGGCCCAACGCGTAAAACTCAGCACCGAGCTGGGCAAAAAAGATACCGGCAAAACCTTTTATATCCTCGACGAGCCCACCACAGGCTTGCATTTTCAAGACATAAAACTGCTGCTCGATGTGCTGAACAAACTCGTTGACCGCGGCAATACGGTGCTGGTTATAGAACACAACATGGACGTTATAAAAGTGGCCGACCACATCATTGATCTTGGCCCCGAAGGCGGTGCCGGCGGCGGGCGCATTCTTTTCGAAGGCACGCCCGAAGCCCTTGTACATGTAGCCGAGAGCCATACCGGACGTTTTTTGAAGCCCGAGCTGGCTTAATGGGGGACAAACGCTAAAACTACATGCAGCTGCGGCATAAAATTGCATGCGCGCCGCTAATGCCTATATTTGGAAAAAGATAGTATAAACTGGACAACGGGTCAGTAATAAAAATTGGCCTCTGCGGCCCTGCCGGCAGCCGTTAGACCTGTACTATCTATCAAAAATACAAAAGGCCATGTTTGAACAAACCTTAAAAAATATAGACGACATACTTCACAAAGACGCAGGTTGCGGAAGTGAATTGGATTATGTGGAGCAAACCTCTTGGATTTTGTTTCTCAAATATTTGGACGACTTGGAGAGAGACCGAGCCACAGCAGCCGAACTCACCGGCAAAACACTCTCCCTGAGCGGTGTCGAAGGGTACACACCCATCATTGACAAAGAATATCAATGGTCAATTTGGGCAACACCAAAAGGAAAAGACGGCAAACTCGACCACCACAAAGCAATGACGGGTGACGACCTGCTTGACTTTGTAAACGGAAAACTTTTCCCTTATCTCAAAAAGTTTAAGCTAAGTGCCGACAGTGCCGACACCATTGAATACAAGATTGGAGAGATTTTTAGCGAACTGAAAAACCGCATACAAAGCGGCTACAATTTACGTGAAGTTATTAACCGCATTGACGAGTTGCGCTTTAGAACCCACGCAGAGAAGCACGAAATGAGCCACTTGTATGAAGCCAAGATTCAAAACATGGGCAACGCAGGGCGAAACGGTGGCGAATACTACACACCCCGCCCCCTCATTACCACCATTGTAAAAGTGGTTGCCCCAAAAATTGGAGACAAAATTTATGACGGTGCTGTGGGTTCTGCGGGCTTCTTGTGCGAAGCGTTCGACTACTTGCGTAAGGGCGACATTAATGGTCGCCCCAATCTTTCAACCAAAGATTGGGAGATACTGCAAAAACGCACCTTTTACGGCAAAGAGAAAAAATCGTTGGCGTATATCATTGGCAGTATGAATATGATTTTGCACGGTGTGGAAGCGCCCAACATCATACACACCAACACCCTTGCCGAAAACCTTGCCGACATTCAGGAAAAAGACCGCTACCATGTGGTGCTTGCCAATCCGCCATTTGGTGGAAAGGAACGTGCCGAAGTGCAACAAAACTTCCCAATTAAAACAGGCGAAACTGCTTCGCTTTTTTTGCAGCACTTTATTAAGATTTTAAAAGCAGGTGGCAAGGCAGGTGTCGTTATTAAAAATACCTTTTTGAGCAACACCGACAATGCGACGGTTGCCATACGCAAAACTTTGCTCGAAAACTGCAACCTGCATACCGTATTGGATTTGCCGGGTGGAACATTTACCGGTGCAGGTGTAAAAACTGTAGTGCTGTTTTTTGAAAAAGGCAAACCCACACAAAAGGTTTGGTTTTACCAGTTGAACCTTGAACGCAATTTGGGCAAAACCAACCCACTGAACGAAAACGACTTGGCAGAATTTGTAGCACTTTACGCTTCGAGAGCCTCAGCGTCCGAAGGCCCTGAAACCGAAAACTCTTGGAATTTAGATGTACGGCCCCTGAGCTTGTCGAAGGGGACCAAAGCACCTTCGATTTAAGCGTAAAAAACCCGAACAAAAAAGAAGCGGTTCGGCTACGCTCACCACACGATATTTTGGAAGAGATGAAAGCATTGGATGAAGAAGCCGAAAATGTCCGAACCGTGATTAGTAGGATTATTGGATTACCTGATTAATGAATGCGAAATGAAAGAGCAAGAACTTACACATAAGATAATTGGAGCAGCAATGGAAGTGCATAAGCTCTTAGGCAATGGTTTTCAAGAGGTAGTATACCAAAGGGCTTTGGCTATTGAGATGCAACTTCAAAACATCAATTTCATTCGAGAACAAGAAATGCCTTTGCAGTACAAAGGTTATGATGTAGGAACAAGGCGAGTTGACTTTTTTGTGGAAGACAAAATAATGGTAGAGATAAAAGCCATTATTAATTTAGAAGATGTGCATTTGGCACAGGCAATGAATTATGTAGAAGCATACCATTTAGAAATCGGACTTCTGATAAACTTTGGAGCAAAAAGCTTACAGTTTAAGAGAGTTCATAACAACAAAAAGTCTTGAACTATGATTATGAAGGATTATAGAATTACCATGATTACAAATCAAAAAATCAAGCAATCAGGTCAATCTTCAAAATCAAGGTTCAGACAATGGGTGCGGAAATTTTAAACTCAATTTTGGAACTGATATGAAAAATTGGGAAGAACAATACTTTGAAAACTGTTTCAAGCTAAAAAGCGGAGACAACTTGACAACAAAAAATATGTCTGAAAATGCCATATATCCTGTTTTTGGGGGAAATGGAATTGCAGGCTATCATAACAAATTTAATTTATCAGGAAGCAATGTTATTATTGGACGTGTTGGTGCTCTATGCGGAAATGCAAGGCATATTACTGAAAAGATTTGGCTCACTGATAATGCTTTCAAAATTGTAGATTTCAAGTTTAATTTTGACCACTCATTTTTAACATACTTACTTAACTACAATGATTTAAGAAGTTATGCGAGACAAGCTGCACAGCCAGTAATTTCAAATTCATCACTGAAAGATGTTGTCTTACGCTTTCCAAAATCAGTAAAGGAACAACAACGGATTGTTTCCATTTTAGACGAGTGCTTTGCCGCCATAGACAAGGCAAAAGCCAATGCCGAACAAAACCTTAAGAACGCCAAAGAACTTTTTGAAAGCTATTTGCAAGGGGTGTTTGAGAAAAAAGGTGATGGTTGGGTAGAGAAAACATTGAAAGAAGTTTGTGCAAAAATTACAGACGGAACGCATCAAACACCCAAATATTTTGATGATGGCGTGATTTTTCTTTCATCCAAAAATGTAACAACTGGCAAAATTGATTGGGGTAACATAAAATACATTGATGAAAAACAACATCTTGAAATGCACAAACGAGTTGCACCAAGAGTTGGAGATATTCTTTTAGCAAAAAATGGAACAACAGGTGTAGCGGCTATGGTAGATAGAGATGTTGTTTTTGATATTTATGTAAGTCTCGCCCATATCAGAGTGTTAGATGAAGTTATAACTGAATTTATGTTATATTTTATAAATTCTCCTGTTGCTAAAAAGCAGTTTAACAAGCGGCTTAAAGGCTCTGGTGTTCCAAATTTACATTTAGAAGAAATTAGGGAAGTGATGATTTCATTTCCAAAATCAAAAGATGAACAACAAACCATCGTCCGCCAATTAGATGCCCTGCGAGCCGAAACACAAAAGTTGGAAGCGGTATATCAAAAGAAAATAGTTGATTTAGAAGAATTGAAAAAATCAATCCTACAAAAAGCATTTGCTGGGGAGTTAAAAACTGAAATAGAATTGGCAGTATGAAATTAGAAATAATACCAACCTCATTACATAAGGCATATTTAGAGCAAGTGCCAAAAGATTTGCAAATCAATTTTGAGGCCTTGCACGAAGCAGAAATTTCCACTTCTTCTTTTAGTTTTTATACTTCGGTAGCTTCTGTTTTCAGTAGTAAAATTGAAGGCGAAGACATTGAGTTGGACAGCTACATAAAGCACAAAGCGATGGGTATGGAGTTTAAACCCGACTACACCAAGAAAATAGACGACTTATACAATGCTTACACTTTTGCAAAACAAAATGCAATTACGCCTCAAAATATCAGAAAGGTTCACGCACTGTTGGCCAGCAATTTTGTAGAAGCAAGCAAATTAGGCAAATACCGTTCACACAATATGTATATGGCTACACCTGACGGAAAGATAGAATATGTGGCAGCATCGCCTTATGAAGTAGAAAAGGAGATGACAAAACTATACAGCGACATTGCTGCATTGCTCAGGCAAAATTTAAACATCGAAGAAGTTTTTTACTATGCAGCGTTTATTCATTTGGTGTTTATAAAAATTCACCCTTGGAATGACGGCAATGGTAGAAGTGCAAGGCTGATAGAAAAATGGTTCATTGCACAAAAATTGGGAGACAATGCGTGGTTTTTACAGAGTGAAAAAATGTATTACAATCAACACAACACTTACTACAAAAACATTCGCTTATTGGGTTTAGAATATCCTGAGTTGGATTATTCAAAAGCGCTACCATTTTTATTGATGTTGCCAAAAATAACCGAAAAATGAACGAAGGGGAAACCCGAGCAGAACGCATAGACCCAAAGCTAAAGGCTTGTGGTTGGGGCGTTGAAGAATCTCTTAATGTTAGTCAATAGACACCCTCTGTGCCGAAACGTAAAAGTTGGAAGCAAGGTATAACAATAAAACAGCTGATTTGGAAGTAACGAAAAAAATCTATTTTGCAAAAAACGTTTAGTGGAAGAATTAAAAACTAAAAACCATGTGCGTAGTATCTAACAAAATAAAGTTTTGCACTTGTGCTGATGGATCTTATGAAGATTTACCCCATTATTGGCTTTTGTATCGGTTTAATAAGCAAAAGGATTTGCAATGTATTGGCGAAACCATAATGTCATTCGATTATGAACAACCTAACCATCAATTAAACAAGTCCACTTTAAAAGACAGGCTAAACGAACCTGATGCATTTGATAAAGTCATGAGATTTAGATCAAAAGATCAGTTGGAAATTGTAATCAACAATTTATCTGATAACGAATCGGAACGAATGATATTTTGTTTCAAATATAAAAAGGGTAAATGGGAGCCAGTAGAATATGATACATTTGAAACAATGAATAGATACGACGAACTAGCATTTGGCAATTTTAGAAATCTAGAAAAAAGTGATTAAAAAAAGATAAGGAAAAAACCATCGTAAGCCAATTGAATGTCCTGCGAGCCGAAACGCTAAAGTTACGAGTGGCGTACCGGAATAAAATTTCAGATTTGGAGAAGCTAAAAAAAAGTGTTTTGCAGAAGGCGTTTGCGGCAGAATTGCGAGGTGATGCGGACATTGAGGTTAGTCGAAATACCGAACCAAAAACCGAAAAATTACAAACAATGTAATGGAAGAGAATAAAAGCATAGACAAGAAATCAATTAAATTCCTAAAAGGGAAACAAACCGATTGGGATGAGTTGGCAAAAGACTGTGTTTGTTTTGCCAATGCTCAGGGTGGCTTCGTCTGTATTGGTATAGAAGATAAGGCAACGTTGCCACCCGAAAAACAAAAAATTACGGATAGAAATTTACCTGATATCATTCAGAAAAACATTGCTCACAGAACCATAAATGTTGGAGTTGCTGTAACCATTGAAACTGCTGAAAACAAGGCAGAGTATATTCAGATACAGGTTTTCCGCAATGCTCAAACCATTGCATCCACCACCGATGGTAAATATTACATCAGAGTTCACGATGAATGCAAACCAGTGCCGCCCGATGAAATGGCTCGTTTGGCAGCCGATAAAAATGCTTTCGTATGGGAAGAGCAAACGACCAAACGAGTTCCGCTTTCGCAGTTTGATGAAGTAAAGAGAAGAACTTTTCTTAATGATGTCCGAAATTCGCAACGAGTTAGCCGCTTTATCAAAGAAATGGATGATAATGAGCTTTTAGATTTTTACTTCATTCAAAAAAGTGACTTTCTAACCAACTTGGGTATTCTTTGGATAGGAAAACGAAATGACAGAGCTTCACTGCTTTATCCTCCTGCCATTCAAGTAATACGATATGATGACAAAGATGAAAAAGTATGGAAATTACTCTTAGATGATTATTTCTCAAATCCAAAAGAATTATTAGAAAGAGTTTTGGTTGATGTTCCAGATTGGCAGGAAAGTGTCGAAGTCTCGGAAGGAATGTTTAGAAAAAATATTCCGTTTTTCCCTATAGAAGTTGTTAGGGAATTAGTTGCAAATGCTTTGGTTCATAGAACATACACAACACGTGGCGATATTTTTATCAATATTTTCCCCGACAGGATGGAAATACATAGTCCGGGCAGATTGCCTTTTGGCGTTACACCCAAGAATATTTTAAGCCAATCCATCAGAAGGAATGAACACCTTTCCAAAATCTTTTATGACTTGGGCTTAATGGAAAAAGAAGGCAGTGGTTATGATTTGGTCTATGCTAAACTGTTAGGTTCAGGCAAACCCTTACCCATTGTAAAAGAAACTGATGAGCGTGTAGCTGTTATTGTGAAAAAGCAATTTGTGAGTAAGGAAGTAGTTCGTTTAATGGATAAAGCTAGCAATGAGTTTTCATTAAAACAAAAAGAACTTATTTCATTAGGCTTATTGTCTCAACAGCAATCCTATACTGCTATTGAAATTTCAAGTATCCTTAATCAAAATGAAGAAGTGGGATTAAGGAATTGGTTGGGCAGATTAATTGATTTAGAATTAGTGGTAAAAACTGGTAAAGGAAAGGGAACACAATATGCAGTTAACCCTGAGTTTATCCGAAAAATCAACTTTAAGGGCAAAACCAATCTAAAAAACATTGAAGATTACCGCTTAGAAGAATTGATTTATAAAGATTTGAGCGCTTATCCGAATAGTGGTTTTGGGGAGATTCATCAGCGAATTGGAATGGAAATCAATATTTTTAAAGTTCGAAGAATGCTAAAATCCATGGTTGACAATGGAATATTGATTAAAGCGGGAGAAAAAAAAGGAGCAAAATATTTTATTAAGCAAAAAGTGTAAGTAAATGGAGTTTTACTTCATAGAATTTACTTAATAAAACTTTCAATAAGGCTCAAACAATTGAATATCAGACCATTATATTAATTTTAGATAAGCAATAAAATAAAAAGCGCTTTAAATAAAAAGTAAAAATGAACGAAGCAGAAACAAGAGCAGAGCTTATCGACCCCAAGCTAAAGGCTTGTGGTTGGGGCGTTGTGGAACGCTCTAAAGTTCTTCGTGAATACCACATTACCGAAGGTAAAATACAAACAGGTGGTGGGCGTGGCAAAAAGGAAATTGCCGATTATGTATTGGTGTACAAAGGCATTAAACTTGCTATTGTAGAAGCAAAAAGTGACGAACAGGAAGTTGGCGAAGGCGTGATGCAAGCAAAAAAATACGCCCAAAAACTTCAATTAGAAACCACCTACAGCACCAACGGCAAAGCCATTTACCAAATCTGTATGCTTACAGGCGATGAAGGTTTGGTAACCGACTTTTTAAGCCCCGAACAACTTTGGGATAAAACGTATCCGGCGGCTTCGACATCTTCGACAGGCTCAGATGCCGAGCTTACCGAATCGGACATTGAGCAAAGTCGAAATGTCGAAAGGTGGCGTGAGCAATTTGCCAATGTGCCCTTTGAAGATAAAAGCGGAAGTTGGCAGTTAAGATATTATCAGGAAATAGCCGTTCAGAGAACCGTTGAAGCCATTGCACAAGGCAAAGACAGAATTTTACTCACCCTTGCCACAGGAACAGGAAAAACGGCCATTGCTTTTCAAATTGCCTGGAAACTGTTTCAAACCCGGTGGACGGTTCGACAAGCTCACCGACCCCCGGGGGCTGAGCCTGTCGTAGCCCGCAGACCACGCATTTTATTTTTAGCAGACAGAAACATTTTAGCCGACCAAGCCTTTAATTCGTTTTCGGCTTTTCCCGAAGATGCTTTGGTAAGAATAAAACCAAGTGAGATAAAGAAAAGCGGAAAAGTGCCGACCAACGGCAGCATTTTCTTTACCATTTTTCAGACTTTTATGACTTCGACTAGCTCAGTCACCAAGGATGCAGAGGAAAATTTCGATGAAATATCAGAAATTGAAATAGGGAAGCAGGGCTATATGTACATCCTGCAATGTGCTGACGGTAGTTTTTATACTGGTAGCACAAATAATTTAGAAAGGAGAATTGAAGAACATAAAAGCGGTGAAGGTGCAAAATTTACTAAGGAGCACTTCCCAATAAAATTGATTTATTACGAAATATTTGATAGAGTAGATTTGGCATTTAAGAGAGAAAAACAAATGCAAGGTTGGAGTAGAGCTAAGAAAATAGCTTTAATCAAAGGCGATAAAGAACTTCTCATAAAACTTTCGAAAAACAAATCGGAGAATGAGCCAAAGGTCGCTGAGCCTGTCGAAGCGTTTGGAGAATATCCAGCCGATTATTTTGATTTCATCATCATTGACGAGTGCCACCGTGGCGGAGCAAATGACGAAAGCAATTGGCGGGGCATTTTAGAATATTTTAGTCCTGCCGTTCAGTTGGGTTTAACCGCAACACCCAAGCGAAAAGACAATATTGACACCTATAAATATTTTGGTGAACCAGTTTATATCTATTCGCTGAAAGAAGGAATCAATGACGGTTTCTTAACGCCTTTCAAAGTAAAACGCATTAAAACCACTTTAGACGATTATCGCTACACTTCGGACGACACGATTGTGGAAGGTGAAATTGAAGAAGGCAAACTATACGAAGAAAAAGACTTTAATAGAACGATTGAAATTGTAGAACGAGAAGCCAAGCGAGTAAACATCTTTTTGGATGAAGCTAACCAAAACGAAAAAGCAATAATTTTTTGTGCCAATCAAGCACACGCAGCATTGATAAGAGATTTGGTAAACCAAAAACGGGCTTCGACAGGCTCAGCCCCCGATAATCGGTCCCTCAGCTTGTC